>DATEDV010000411.1:0-4809 GCA_035281485.1 Candidatus Limnocylindria bacterium
CGAGCTGGTCGTCGAGCCCACTCCGCGCGAGCGCCGCATCGGTGATGCGCTGCAGCGCTTCGAGGCGGACCGTCGCGACCTCGGCCTCGGCGCGCGCGTCACGCTCGCGATCGAGGAGCTCGCGGCGTTCGCGATCGGCGCGACGGAGGTCGTCGGCGTCGCTCGCGACGCGGATCAGAGCGCTGCGTTCGCGCCGCATCATGCCGACTTCGCGGATCATCGCGGACACGATGAGCGCGGTGAGTGCGTAGAGGATGAGGATGAACGCGAGGTAGGGGATCTGGATGGGCAGACCGAGCACGCGTTCGCGCCAGATCGCGAGACCGACGAACTCGAGGGACACGATCAGCGCCGCGGCACCCGCTCCGCGATCCCCGAGGCGGAACGCCGCGGTGATGATGAAGAGCACGGCGAACAGGGGGAACAGCATCCAGTTCGGCTCGGGTGTGATCGCGAGCATGCCCAGGAAGATGACGATGCAATCGCCGACGAACGCGACCTTCGAGATCCGGTCCGCGTCCGCGGCCGAGCGCGCGCGGTCGGACATGACATGGAGCAGGGCCGCCCAGGCGATCAGGAACCCCGATAGCGCCAGGATGTATCCGATCCCAAGGTTCGGAAGGAGCGGGGCGATGGCGAGCGCCGCGACCGCTCCCGCGACGCGTGTCCAGGTGATGGCGCGCTCGAATCTGCGCGGCTCCTCCCGGCTCGGTAGAGCGCGATCCGCGACGGGCGCGTCAGCGCTCGATGAGGAAGACCCTTGCGGGTGCACCATCACCGCCCTCGAACTTGATCGCGCCGCACGCGATCTCGTAGTCGCCGGCTCGCACGTCCTTCAGGTCGAGTCCTTCGATGATGACGATCCCCGCCCCGAGGAGCGTCTTGTGCGTGGGGTATCCCTCCTTCTCGGGGCCCTGCGGCTCGATCGACAGGTAGTCGATGCCGACGAGCCGTAGACGTCGATCGACGCACCAGCGTGCGGCCGTGCGGTCGAGCGCCACGAAGTCGCGGTCGAACGGCCGCACCGGATCGCGCCAGCGTTCGCTGTTGCGGGTCTTGAAGAGGACCCGCTCCGTGCCGGCGGGGACGCCGACCCGCTCAAGCCAGTCCGCGTTGATGTGCCGCGGGCCGTCGAATTCAAGCACGCGACACGGTCCGACGAGGGCCTCGAGCGGCAGCTGATCGACCGTTGCCGCCCCCTCGATGAAGTGGACCGGTGGATCGACGTGCGTGCCCGTGTGGTCGCCGAACGTGACCACCGAGACGTTGGCGGAATCGCCCCTGGAGATGCGACGCAGCGGCGTCATCCGCGGGCCCTCTTCTCCGGGCCAGGTCGGCATGCCCTCGCGCATCACGAGGGAAACGTCGTGCACCCTCACCTGCTCACCTCCACCCCGGCGTTCCGCCTCCACGTCGCGTGAGCGTGTACGCGCCGAGCATATGAGCAGCGCGACGGCGATACTTGTCGCGCGATGGTGCTGCCGCGCGAGGTCGAGCGAATCTTCCGTGAGGCCGGCGCGTTCCGCGAGGGGCACTTCGTCCTTTCGTCCGGCAAGCACTCGCCGCGTTACCTCGAGAAGTTCCAGGTGCTGCAGTGGCCGGTGCGGACCGCCGCGCTGTGCGCGGACGTCGCCGCCTGGGCCGCCCCGTTCAGGCCGGTGACCATCGCCGGTCCGACGACCGGAGGGGTCATCATCGCGCACGAGGTGGCGCGGCAGATGGAGCTCCGCGCCGTCTACGCGGAACGGATCGAAGGCGGACCCGGCCGCGAATTCCGTCGCGGATTCGAGCTCGAGGCGGGGGAGCGCATCCTCGTGGTGGACGACATCATGACGACCGGCGGGTCGGTCCAGGAGACGATCGCCGCGGTGCGGCGCGCGGGGGCGCAGGTCGTCGGAGCGGCCGTCTTCGTCGATCGCTCCGGCGGCACAGCGGCGCTCGACGTACCGCTGCACGCGCTGTGGACGGTCGACATCCCCACACATGCGCCGGATCGGTGCCCGCAGTGCGCGGCAGCCGTGCCGTTGACCAAGCCTGGCACGACCCCTGCTCCGGTCGTCGGTCGATGAAGGAGCTGGTCGGGCTCATGCGCACCCTCGTGTGGGTCGCCTTCGGCGCGGCGATCTACCAGGAGCTCCGCAAGCCACCCGAAGCGCGCACCTGGAACGGCAAGGTCGCCGGGGTCATCCCGTACGACTTCCGCATCCCGACCCTCGACCGTCTGCGCGCCGCGTACTGGGACCCGGACCGCGATCAGATCTTCTCGGAGAACGTGTTCGGTGTGGGATGGGCCGTGAACATCCCCGTGGCCGCGCGGAAGCTCAGCGAGATCGCTTCGCAGTACGCCGAATCGAGCGCCTCGCTGCGGCGCCGCGCGTCGCGCCGCGAGCTGCCGCCGGGAGCCGACGAGCCCTGATCTCGAGGAAGGCCGGCAGCCATCGCTCGAGCTCGTCCGCGGATCCCGGCTCGCCTCCGTCGTAGCTCGGCGAGAACTCCCACAGACCGTCGACCAGCAGGCCGTTCTTCGCGCACGTGTTGACGAGGTCGCTGGTGCGATGCCCGTATTCGAGGGTGCGGGCCTCGACCTTGACGCGGCCGAACTCCCAGAGCGCATCCTCGAACGGGACCGGTCCGTCGCTGAAGTACCGCTGCTTGAAGCCCCAGCCCGTGCCCGTCCAGGTCTCCTGCATGCGCAGCGCGACGGGGTGCATCGTCGAGAACACGTAGATGCCGCCCGGCGCGAGGGTGCGTGCGACCTCGGCGATCACGCGGTCCGCGTCCGGGACGAAGACCATCGAGTGGTGGTGCACAACGATGTCGAACTCGCCGTCGGCGAACGCGGAGAGATCCCGCATGTCCCCCTCGACGTAACGAAGCGTCGTGCCGCGCTCACGCGCGAGCGTGCGCACCGTGGCGAGCTGCCGGCGCGAGATGTCGAACAGCGTTGTCGTCGCGCCGAGCTCGGCGAAGAGGATCGGCTCCCAACCGCCACCGCCGGCGAGCGAGAGGACCCGCTTTCCCTCGAGGCCGATCCCGCGCAGCCGGCCGCGCATGAGCGTGTCCAGGAATCGGCGCTTGCCACGCGCGTCCCGTGGTGGCCGGCCCAGCGGACGTGTGTATGGGATCCCGGCCTCCGCCAGGCGCTCCCACATCCGTCGGTTGTGCTCCCCGACCTCATCGACGGCGACGCGCCGCGTCACGGGACGTCCTCGCAGCACTTATTGAGATGTGCGTTGAGGAAGCGGGTGACCCGCGCCTCGTCGTAGGCGGGCAGCTCGTCGATCCAGTTCCACGCGGTGAGCACGATCGTGCCCGCGGGGATCCGGTCATAGGGACGGATCACCAGCTTGACCTGGTCGTACTTGTCCCTCGGGTAGGTCGTCAGCAGGCGCTGCAGGGCCGCGAGCGATTCGGCCGGGATGTTGTTGTACGAGGCAACGACGCCACCATGCTCGAGGTTGTGGACCGCGCGCTCGTCGGGCACGGGCTCGTTGTGGAAGCCCCAGGTCGTCGCCGACGGCCAGTGCGGTCCATATGTCGGCGGATACGACTGATATGCGATCGGCTGTCCTTCGCGCGGGTGGTTGCCCACACCGCCGCCCGGTCCGGTATAGCGACCAGCGCTCTCGCCGACGCCGAAGGACTGCGCGATGAGCACGCCGACGACGATGACCACCGCCGCCGCGCCGATGGCGATCCACGGCACCCGTCGGTGCCAGGCGTAGTTGCTGCGCGCGCGCTGGGCGGCGCGCTCGCCCTTCCTTTTCTTACGCGGCATGCGCTGAGATCACTTCGCGAGCGCCGCGTCGATGGCGTCCCGGACCCGCGAGAGACGTCCCTCACGTTCCTTCACGAAGCGCTCGATGCCGGCGACGAGGTGCTCCGGCGACAGGTGTGCCTCGGCCACGACCTCGTCGACCGTGCCGCCGGTCCGCCAGCGGTCGTCCCAGTCGGAGGTGAGCGAGTACTCCGCCACCACGGGGTGATCGATCCAGTCGCGCATCACGCGGCGTGAGCGGTTGCTGATCAGCATCGCGTCGATCCGGTCCGCGGCCGACGCGATCTCGTCGCGATAGCCCTGCCCCTGCAGCGCGAAGAGCTGCGGGCTGATCGCGGCGACGATCTTCACGTTGAGGCCGAGCTCGTCCAGCCGCGGCAGGATCTTCACCACGTTCGCGGTCGTCGAGGTTCCCTGGACGAAGACCGTGCCCATTCGCGGCGATCCCGGGCGATAGCGGCGGATCAGGTAGGCGCCCCGCGCGGCCGCGAAGTGCGAGTCCATACCCAGCGCCTTGCGGTCGGGGATGTCGACGTTCGGACGCGTGAGATGGAGCGCCACGATGGGTGCCTTCTGACGGAACGCGGCTGCGAGCACGACCGGGACCTCGTTGTACTCCCACGGATGCAGGTCGATGACCGCGCCGTCGGGGAAGAGCTGCGTGACGCCGGTCTCGAAGATGCCGAAGTGCGTGCGCGAGTCCTCGGCCGTCTCCGGTCCGGAGTGACCGGCGACCCAGAGCACCTTCCCGACGTGCAGCTCACAGTCCTGCGCGAGCTGACTGAAAAGACGCATCTCGCCGTACTTGAGATAGGAGAACGCGCCGTACGTCGAGCACGCGCCCCAGAAGCCGTTGAACTCCGCGAAGGGATCCTCCGCGAGGTTCACCGATGCGATCCCGCAGGCGACGCCCGAGTTGGTGAACTCGGTGATCTGCTGCGGGAGGAGCGCGCCGTGGACGTTCGTGTCGCGCTGGTACCAGCCCCAGCCCTCGACCTCGCCGAAGCCCTTCATGAATCCGGCGATGTTCG
>DATEDV010000412.1:0-8029 GCA_035281485.1 Candidatus Limnocylindria bacterium
CGTCGTCGCCGGCCAGTCGACGGCCTTTCCGAACGACCAGATCGCCGGCCTGCGGTTCTTCCTCGTCATCTCCGCGATCGTCACGCTGATCGTCGTCGCGATCGTGTCGTGGCTCGTCGCGGGACGCGCGGTACGGCCGCTCGTCACGCTCGCGGAAACCACCGGCGCGATCGGCACCACGGGCGACCTGTCGCGTCGGGTCGCGCTCAGCGGCGACCGCGATGAGGTCGGGCGACTGACGACGAGCTTCAACGCGATGCTCGAGCGCCTGCAGTCGTCGCAGGCCGATCTCGCCGCGGCGCTCGCGGCGCAGCAGCGGTTCGTCGCGGACGCGTCTCACGAGCTGCGGACGCCACTTTCGACGATCCGCACGAACGCCGAGTTCCTGCGCGAGCGCACCGACGCCGCGGAAGCGGACCGTGCCGCCGCGATCGCCGACGTCGCGAGCGAGGCCGAGCGCATGAGCCGCCTTGTCGACGGCCTGCTCGTGCTCGCGCGTGCGGACGCGGGTGTCGCCGTCGAGCGGCGTCCGGTCGATCTCCGCGCCGTGGCCACCGAGGAGGCGCGGCGCTACCGCCAGCCCGGACGCGCACGCGAGGACGCGCAGGACGTCGTCGTGCACGCCGGCGGCGCGGCCCTGGTCTCGGGCGACGCGGACGCGCTCGGGCGCGTGGTCCGTGTGCTGCTTGACAACGCATTCCGTCACGGCAAGCCGCCCGTGACGATCACGGTCGCGAGGGGGGACGGACGCGCGACCGTGGAGGTGCGCGATGCCGGTCCCGGGCTGCCGCCCGGCAGCGAGGAGCGGATCTTCGAGCGCTTCTACCGAGCTGATCCGTCGCGGAGCGGTGAGGGGACCGGCCTCGGGCTCGCCATCGCGAGCGCGATCGTGGTGGCGCATGGCGGGACGATCCGGGCCGCAACGGCCGACGGCGGTGGCGCCGCGGTGACGGTGGAGCTGCCCGCGCTCTGATACGCGACCGCGATCGCGCGCTCATCAAAGCCTCATGAATCGGCCACGCGCGGCTCATCGTGCCCGGCGAGCATCGCGGCATGGAAACGACACGTCGGACTGAAGACCTTCTCGAGGTCGTCCGCGTCCTCCTGTTGGTGCAGGGTGCGGTCCTCATCGCGACGACGATGGAGGCGCTCGTCTGG
Source organism: Candidatus Limnocylindria bacterium (assembly GCA_035281485.1). Lineage (GTDB taxonomy): Bacteria > Chloroflexota > Limnocylindria > P2-11E > P2-11E > CF-39. The sequence goes on from DATEDV010000412.1 coordinate 1,159, forward strand.
AGCATCGCGTTCCCCGGCGCGAGCGGCATCACGCTCGTGCTCAGTGCCGCGATCGCGGCGCTGCTCCTGGTCGGGCGCGCGCGGCTCCGCTCGGACGACGGCAAGGGACGCCGGCTCGTTCAGGTGGCGGAGGCAGCGCTCGTCGTACAGATCGCCATAGACACCGCGCTCGCCGTCGGCATCACCGGCTCCGTGCCGCCGCCGATGGCGCTCCTCACGCGCTTCCTCATCCCGCTCGCCGTGATCGCGCTCCTTCGTCGCTGTGGACAAGCTGTCGTCGCCCGGACACGCATCGCTGTGGAGGTGACACCGTGAACACGCCTCACGCGCACGAACACGCCGCGGGCGGCAGTCCTCTCTATCTCATCGGCCCCGACCATGTCGCCGCGCTCGTCGCCGTGGGCGCGCTCGGCATCGCGTTCTGGCTGTTCCGGCGACGCGGCCATCCGGCGCTCGCTCCGATCGACTCGCTCCTCGTCGCGCTGCTCGCGGCATCCTCGGCGATCCACCTAGGGCTGGCCTTCGGCCACGATGGCCACGGCGCGGCGATCCGCGCTCTGTTCGTCGCCGATGCGGCGATGCTGGCGGCCGTGGCGCGCAGGGTCATCGAGGGACGCCGGCCCGGCCGTCTGGCCGTGGGCGTCCTCGTCGGATCGATCGTCGCGTACTGGCTGTCCGCGCTGGGTGGCGAGTCACCCGATCAGATCGGTCTCGCGACCAAGCTCATCGAGATCCTCGCGCTCGCGATCGTGGTGCGTTCGACGCCGGCCCGCGGGTGGGGACGGATGCGTGCCGCCGCGGGCGCTGTCGCGGTCTGCGTGCTCGTCGTCCTCACTGGGGCGACCTCGTGGATCGGTGCGTTCCGCGCCGCTGCCGGCGAGCCCGGCGCCGTAGCCGGTCATCACGTCCACGCCGGAGGCGTCGCACCGCCCGGCACGATCCTCCCCCTGGTCGCCGATCGCGAGCCGACCGCGGAGGAGCGCGTGGCCGCGACGCGGCTCGTTGACGCCGCGCGCGTCGCCCTGGCCCGCTACGCGGATCCCGCCGTCGCCGCGGCCGACGGGTATCGCGTGAACGGCCTTGCGGGGCTCGACTTCCACGCGGCGAATCCGGCGTACGAGCACGACGGTCGCATCCTGGATCCGGCGCGCCCGGAGACGCTGGTCTACGCCGTCGCGCCGGATGGCCGCGCGGTGCTCATGGGCGCGATGTTCCTGATGCCGGACATGCGCACGCCGGGTCCCACCGTCGGCGGCCCGCTCACGGTGTGGCATGCGCACGAGCACGTGTGCTTCTCGCTGACGCCGCCCGCGCTCGCGGGCCTGCTCAGTCCGCTGGGGATGTGCCCGATCGGATCGATCGACGTGCCGCTCACCGCGGAGATGATCCACATGTGGATCGTGCCGGGCGCGCCGCAGCCGTTCGGCGATCTCGACGACGCATGGAAGCGCGCGTACCTGCAGGCGATCGCTGCGCGACCCTGACGGTGTGCGATGCGCTCACTGCAGCGGCGCCGGGACCGTCGCCGCGCATACTTCTCGCGTGGCCGGCGTCTATCTCGCGGGCGTGGGATTTCGTCCGGAGGGCTTTCGTCTCACCAGCCCGGCCGAAGCAAGGTCCGAGCGCCACACGCTCACGCTTCGCGATCTCGTAGCGACCCCCGAAGGGACCGAGCTCCGTTACGACGTGATCGGGCTCACCGGCGACGAGGGCTACACAGCAAAGCAGGACACCATCAGCATCGCGAGTGCCGGCGTAAGCCAGGTCCTCCAGCGCGGGGAGTTCTCCTTCAGGCCCCCCTCGTTCTCGGCGGTGTCTGAGCTCAGCCGTCGGCTCGCTTCCGCGTCCGTGATCCCACAGCGTCGCGGTCTGGTGGAGATTTCGATCACCATCGATGGCGTCGGCGAGTTCCGCGTCGCCGCGGCGCTGACGCCATTCGTGCGGGAGCCCGACGCCGCCGGTCATGACGTCAACACGTCCGTGACGCACGACGGGATCACGGTCGCGGTCGGACGCCTCGGTGTCGCGCGCGAAGAGACCGCGCTCGAGATCGAGGTCGCGGTGGGCGAAGGCGAATGCTGCGCCGGGATCGGCGGCTACCAGGGTCACCGCCGTGGCCCGACCGCGCTCTCACTGCGCGACGCGAGCGGTCGCGTGTACGCGGAGCGATGGCAGCCGCCGGGACCATTCGATCACGCGACGCTCGCGCGCTTCGAGCCGCTGCATCGTGACGCGCGCGACCTCGAGCTCCAGGTCCCGTACATCTTCGTCGAGCAGCGTGACGCGGTGCCGGAATTTGTTCTCCCGGTGACCGAGCCGCTCGATGTCCCGGTGGGCGGCTATGAGATCCGCGTGCTCGCGTCGACGTACGTTCACGATCCGGACGCGTCGCGTTCCCGGGATCGCGCGTCCAAGCTCGCCGTCGATCTCGATCTCGGTGGATGGCATCGCGACCGCAGGATCGTCCTCCCAGGTCGCGTTGTGGTCGACGGCGGCCGGGGCAGCGTCGGATACGGTCCGCGCCACTTCAACGCGGCCGAACCAGAGCCGGTGGATCGGATCCTGGTCAGCGGGGAGCGGGTGGGTGCGGCCCGAACTCTCGGCTTCATCGGCCCGACGATCCAGGTCCGCGGACCTTGGCGCGTGAGGTTCGACATCGCGCGCGACTAGAGATGCGGGCGCGTTCGCACCTTGCCGATCTCGAGCGAAGGTTCAAGTCCGACGATGGCCCCGATCCGTGTTGCTTCCGCGCGGAGCGCCGCGCGATGCTTGGCCTCGATCTTCACGAGCGGCTGGACCCGGACTGCGATCCGCTTCGCGGTGCGCGTCGACTCCCAGATCCCTGCGACCGTGCCATCGATGACGAGGACCGGCAGCGGTCCCACGAGAAACGCGCGGCCTGAGCCAACACGACGGGTGAGGAGACCGGTAGCCGCGGCTCGCGCCACGACGGCCGGTGGCGCCAGGACGTCGCGCGGATGGGATCCGACGATGTAGGAATCGAAGCGAGGCAGCAACAGTGTCGAAGCGGAAAGGCGGCCGGCCCGATCTCCCGCGATCTGCCACCTCTGCGTGCCCTCGACGTTCACGGTCTCGATGCCAGCGCCGAGCGAACGCGCGATCTCGCGTGCTCGTGCCGGCGAGATCGTCGCCCACTGCGCGAACTCTGCTTCGCTCGCCGGCCCGAACGCGGCGAGATAGCGTCGGAAGAGGTCGCGCTGCGCCGTCGCCTCGGATGGTGCCGCCAGCTTGCCGATCCAGTCCGCCGGTCTGACGAATGTGACCCGCGCTCCCTGAGGCGGGCCAAAGCACAGTCCCCCGCGAAGCGCGGCCACGCCTATCGCGATCTGCCACACGGGCCACGCTCCGCCGAACGCATTGACCGTGCGCTCGACCCACCGCCCGACGCGACGCCTGACCTCCTCCCCGAGCTGATCGCGGGTCAGTCGACGGCCGACGAGCGTCTCCTCGATCGCGTCGGCCGCGTCGGCCACTTGCTTCGCGGTCACTCCGAAGTAGGCGAGGCGCCTGGGATCGGGCTCGTCGGGCTCGCAGGCGCGAAGCGCGGCGAGCCACCAGCCGAGCTCGCGCGTGGGAACGAGATGGACCGTACCGCGTATGCCGTATGTCTTGACGAGCTCCCGCTTCTCCCAGAGCGCGACATCGAGCTGCTTCTTCGTAAGTCCCTTGACGCGAAGGCCGAGTGACAGCTCCGCGCTCGGCATCACCTGCGCGTGGATGCCGCAGACCGCCGCGACGACCTCGGCGAGCTTGGCGCGCGGTGCGGGCCTCAGGAGATGATGACGAGCGAGGCGACGCGCGAGGACGTCGCTCCACGCGAGGCGGCGCATCGCTGGTAGACGCTAGTGGAACTCGAGTCGCGCGAGCTTCCCCGCGGGCCTCGATAGCCGGGCCGGCATCGGTGCTGCGGTCGAAGTCCGCGCTCAGGCGAGCGGCGTTACCTACGTGTTACGCGCGACCGCTGCGCGGGGGCAGCGCGCGCTTCTTCGGCAGCGCTCCTAGTGCTATCGCCAACGTAGTAGTTGGCGGCGCAGAATGCGACGACAGGGAAGGCGAGAACGCTGAGGATGCGCCGCATGCGTCGTCACCAGTGGCCCCGTTTCATCGTGGCGATCGCCGCAGTGCCGTTGCTCATCGCGGCCGGCCTGCGCCTGGCGCCGTTGGACGCGCCCGAAACGCGGTGGACCGTTCCCGGTTCGGTGGTGCTCGATGCGCGGGGCGTGGTCCTGCGCCATCTCGGCGGCGATGGCCTGCGCATCCCGGTGGCGCTCAGCGCCGTCGCTCCGGTGATGCGCGAGGCGACGGTATCCGCTGAGGATCGGCGCTTCTTCCAGCACATCGGCGTCGATCCGCTCGCCATCGCGCGCGCGGCGCTCACGCGCGGGACGCAGCCGTCCGGCGCCTCGACCATCACTCAGCAGATCGCGCGGCGCCTGTATCTGGCCGACGACCGAGGCCCATCCCTCGAGCGGAAGGCGCGCGAGGCGCTCGTCGCGCTTCAGCTCGAAGCGCGTCGCGACAAGAACGAGATCCTCGCGCTCTATCTCAACGACGTGTACTACGGGCGCGGCGCGTACGGGATCGAGGCCGCCGCCCGCGTGTACTTCGGAGTGAGCGCCGCAAATCTCGATCTCGCGCACGCGTCGTATCTGGCCGGGCTCCCGCAGCGCCCGTCGGCCTACGATCCGACGAACGATCCCGGGCCCGCGCGTCAGCGCCAGGCGTACGTGCTGTCGCGGATGGTCGCCGACGGGAAGGTCACGCGTGCGGACGCCGATGCCGCGGCATCGCAGCCGATCGCGCTCCTTCCACAGGCGCGCGCGCCCATCGCCGAGCAGTTCGTCGAGTACGCGCTTGGAGAGCTCGCGCGTATCCGCCCGGACCTCGCGGGACGTGACGGCCTCGTGATCGAGACCACGCTCGATGCGGGACTGCAGCTGGAGGCCGAGCGGCTCGCGCGCCAGCAGGTGCGCGCGCTGCGCGAGCGCAACGTGACGAACGCCGCGGTGGTCGCGATCGAGCCGCGCAGCGGCCGCATCGTCGCGATGGTCGGCGGCGCGACCGACGGGAGCGCGTCGCACGGTGGCGCGATCAACATGGCGATCGCGCCGCGGCAGCCGGGCTCGGCACTGAAGCCGTTCCTCTACGCGGCGGCGTTCGAGCGTGGCTTCACCGCCGCGACACCGCTCCTCGACGTTCCGTCGGCATTCGCGAGCGAGGAGGGACCCTACGCGCCGCTGAATTTCGATCGCTCGTTCCACGGCGTCGTGCCGCTGCGCGTGGCGCTCGGGTCGTCGCTCAATGTGCCCGCGGTCCGCACGCTGGATGCGCTCGGGCTCGACGCAATGCTGGAGATCGCGCACCGGTTCGGCCTGACCACACTCTCGGCCGTCGAGAGCTACGGGCTCTCGCTGACCCTCGGCGGAGGAGACGTGCGTCTGCTCGATCTCACCGCTGCCTACGCCGCGCTCGGCGCCGGCGGCGAGCTCAGCGAGCCGTTCGCTGTCGCGCGCGTACGCGACGCGGCGGGTCGCGTGCTCTATCAGCGCGCCGCGGCGACGCCACGGCGCGTGCTCTCGCCCGAGCACGCGTATCTCGTCGCTGACATCCTGTCCGACGCGTATGCGCGGATCCCCGGCTTCGGCGGTGTGACGCCTTTCGATCTGCCGTTCCCCGCGGCGGTGAAGAGCGGGACGACCACCGGCTTCCGGGACGACTGGACCCTGGGGTATACGCCCGAGATCGCCGTCGGGGTGTGGACCGGGAACGCGGACGGCTCGCCCATGGCCGGCGTCGCCGGTGTGGACGGCGCGGGCCCCATCTGGCGCGACACGATGATGGCTGCGGCGCTGGGCCAGCGCATGGGCTGGTACGCGCGACCGGCGGGTCTCGTCGAGCGCACGGTCTGCGATCCGACGGGACTGCTCCCCGGCGTCGACTGCCCGACGCCGGTCCGCGAGCTCTTCGTCGCGGGAACCGAGCCCACCGCCGTCGAGCGTTATTACGCGCGGAGCGCGGACGGGCGCATCCTCATCGACCCACCCGCCGAGGCTCGTGCCTGGGCGCGCGACGCCGGGATCGACCTCGTGAGCGGCGCCGTTCCCGCGATCGATCAGGAGATCCGCATCGTTGCCCCGGTGTCCGGCAGCGTCTTCTACATCGCGCCGGAGCTCGCCTCGCAGGAGCTGTCGATCCGGGCCGCCGCCGCGACCGGGGTCCAGCGCATCACCTTCGAGATCGACGGCCGCGTCGTGGCCGAGGTTCCCGCGTCCGATGCGCGGCTGGTGTGGAGTCTCGAGCCCGGCTCGCACACGCTGCGCGCGATCGCGCGGCACGCCGACGGCACGACGTCCGAGGCGACGGTGCGGTTCGAGGTGCGCAGATGACGGTCCTCGCGCGCCTCCGCGAGGTACGCGGAGGCGTCGCGACAGTGGCGATCCTCGCGCTCGTCATCGGCGTCGTGCAGGTCGGCGACCGCGCCGTGCAGGCCGTCCTCCGCGAGGCGCCGGGGTTCAGCCTCGCGCCGGTCGGCGCAGAGGTCGCGCGGCTCTCGCCGATCACCGTGACGTTCCCGAGCGCGCCCGCCGAGCGCGCCGCCGAGCGCGTGCTCCTCATCGAGCCCGCGGCTCGCGGCACATACGCCTGGCTCAGCCCGCGCACCGCGCTGTTCCAACCGGACTTCCCGGGTCTCCTGCGCGGCCAGACGTACACGGTGAGCGTGCCGGCGCGACCGGAGGCCGGCCTGCCGGATGCGGTCACGCGCAGGTTCACCGTCGGCGGCAAGCTCGTCGTGCAGCAGGTGATCCCGGGCGACGGCGACGCCGAGGTGCCGCTCGGCGCGCCGATCATC
>DATEDV010000413.1:0-7187 GCA_035281485.1 Candidatus Limnocylindria bacterium
CTCATGCGCGAGGCGTGCAAGGTCTGTCCCAACGTCGAGGTGAGCACGTTCGACGGTCTCCAGGTCACGTTCGCGAAGGAGGTCGGTGCGAGCTTCATCATCCGCGGCATCCGCGCGCTGTCGGACTTCGAGTTCGAGTTCGAGATGGGCAACATGAATCGCAAGCTCGCGCCGGGGATCGAGATGGTCTATCTGATGACGGCTCCGGAGTACCTGTTCCTCTCGGCGTCGCGCGTGAAGGAGCTCGTCGCGTTCGGCGCGCCAATCGACGATCTCGTTCCGCGCAACGTCGCGAAGGCGCTGAAGGCGCACATGGGGCAGGGAGGCCTGCGCACCGGCGCCACGGAATCGAACGACTAGTGTCTACCGTCCTCGCGATCGACGTCGGCAACACCAACATCGTCGTCGGTGCCTACGACAAGGATCGGCTCATCCGCACCTGGCGCCTCGTCACCGTGCACGACCGCACGGAGGACGAGCTCGCGGTGATGCTCGACGGTCTCCTCGCGCAGGAGGACCTCGCGCTCGAGGAGATGGACGCGCTCGTCCTCGGCAGCGTCGTGCCGCCGCTCACGCAGTCCTTCATCCGTCTGGCCGAGCGCTACCTCGACCGCGCGGCCTTCATCGTCGGACCGGGGATCAAGACGGGCGTGCGTCTGCGCGTCGACAACCCGTCCGAGGTCGGCGCCGACCGCATCGCGAACACGCTCGCCGCGCACCGGCGGTACGGTGGGCCCGCGATCGTCGTGGACTTCGGAACGACGACGAACTTCGACGTCGTGAGCGCCGAAGGCGATTTCCTCGGCGGCTCGTTCGCGCCGGGTCTCGAGGTCTCGGCCGAATCACTGTTCGGCCGCGCGTCGCGCCTGTTCCGCGTGCCGCTCACGCCGCCGGCGACGGCGATCGGCAAGAACACGACGGACTGCCTGCGCTCGGGACTCGTATTCGGCTACGTGGGTCTGGTCGAGGGTCTACTGGCGCGCCTTGTCGCCGAGCTTCCCGCGCCACCCACGGTCATCGCGACCGGCGGGCTCGCCGCGACCATCGCGCCCCTCGCGAAGGGGATCGAGAAGGTCGACGAGGACCTCACGCTCGAGGGGCTGCGCCTCCTGTACGAGCTGAACGCCTGATGGACGCGCTGCGCGGTCGGTTCATCGTGCTCGGCGTCACCGGCTCGATCGCCGCGTACAAATCGGTCGAGCTCGCGCGCCGTCTCACACAGGCCGGCGCGACGGTGCAGGTCGTGATGTCGCGGTCGGCCGCCGAGTTCGTGCGTCCGCTGACGTTCCAGGCGCTCACCTACCGCCCGGTGGAGCTCGAGATGTTCCAGATCCAGGACGAGCGCGCCGCCGGGCATGTCGCGATGGGCCGGCAGGCCGACGTCGTCGTCATCGCGCCCGCGACCGCGCACCTGCTCGCGCGGCTCGCCGGCGGATTCTCTGACGATCTCATCGCGACCACGGTGCTGGCGACGGACGCGCCGATCGTCGTCGCGCCCGCGATGGAGACGCACATGTGGCAGAACCCGGCGACGCGCGACAACGTCGCGACGCTGCGCGCCCGCGGCGTGCGCATCGTCGAGCCCGAGTCGGGACCGCTCGCGTCGGGCGACGTCGGACCCGGGCGGCTCGCCGCGCTCGAGCGCATCGAGGCCGCGGTCGCGGAAGCGCTCGCGGGCTCGCACGCGCTGGCCGGCCGGCGCATCGTGGTGACGGCCGGGCCGACCGTCGAGCCGATCGATCCGGTCCGCTTCGTGTCGAACCGCTCGAGCGGCAAGATGGGGTACGCGATCGCCGCGGCCGCGGCCGACGCCGGCGCGGACGTGTTCCTCGTGTCGGGACCGACCGCGCTGCGCCCGCCCAGCGGAACGCAGCTCGTACCGGTCGAGACGGCGGAGCAAATGCGCGACGCGGTGCTCGGGCTGCTGCCGAACGCGGACGCGGTGGTGATGGCCGCCGCGGTCGCCGACTACCGCCCGATCGAAACGCTCGAGCGCAAGATCAAGAAGCGCGACGCCGGAAAGCGGCTCGACCTGCGCCTCACCGAGAACCCCGACATCCTGAAGGCCATCGTCGCCGCGCGCCGAGCCGGCGCGATCGTCGTCGGGTTCAAGGCCGAGACCGGCGACGCGACCGCGGAGGCCGAGCGCATGCTGCGCGAGAAAAAGCTCGACCTCGTGGTCGCGAACGACATCAGCGACCCGGATTCGGTCTTCGGCTCCGACACCGACCGCGTGACCTTCGTCAGCGCCGACGGCGTCGAGCCGCTGCCGCTGCTCGCGAAGACCGAGGTCGCGCGCCGGCTCATCCTGAAGCTTGCCGAACGTCTCGCGGGGTAGCCCTCGCCATGGGCGTTGCGGGTTTGACGTTCGCCGTGTGCTCGCCTTCACAGCGGCGCGGAGGGAAGGGCCACATGCTCTGCCGCGAGAAGGGAGGTCGCCATGGACCGCCGTCAGATGGTCAAGGATGAAGCGGATCGGGCCGCCGCCGAGAGGCGCTCACGTTCGCTTCGTTTGTTCGTCGCGCAGTGGGCGAAGCGTCACTGGCCCGACCGTGTCCAGTTCCGCCGCCGCCGAGCCAGCTAACGCCCCGCGAGGATCCGTTCGGCGTCGCGGACGATGTCCCGCACGATCTCACCGGCGGGCTTCACCTCGTTGACCAGCTCGCATGACTCGCCGGCCCAGAGCGGCGCGTACTCGCTCGCGCCCTCGAAGGTAGGCGCCAGCGTGAACGGCGCGTAGCGCTTCACCTCGACGTCGCCCCACGGACGATGGTCGACGCCGATCACCGTGCCCTCGCCGGGGCGCGCTCCCGACGGCGGTCGTCCGGCCGCCTCCCACTCCTCCACCGCTTTCGTGCGCAGCGTGCGGTGCGGAGCGTTCTGCCAGCCGACGTCGTACAGGTCCTCGTAGTAGACGGCGTCCGCCGCGTGTGCCCGAACGATGCGTTCGCGATGCTCCGTCACGACGTTCGATTCGGCGCTCGCGACGAAGCGGGTGCCCAGCGACACAGCCTGCGCACCGAGATCGAGCGCCGCGACGAGGCCACGTCCGTCGGCGATGCCGCCGGACGCCAGGACCGGCAGCGGCGAGACCGCATCGACCACGGCGGGGAGAAGCGTCGACAGCGAGACCCGGCCGCGGACATGGCCACCGGCCTCCATCCCCTGTGCGATCACGCCGTCGACGCCGGCGCGGGCGGCGGCGCGTGCCTCGTCGACGGAGCCGATCTGGACGACCAGGAGCGTGCCTGCGCGGTGCGCGTCCTCGACGAACTCGGACGGATCGCCCCAGAAGAGCACGAGCAGCGTTACATGCGCCTCGAGGATGGCGCGCACGCGCGCCCGCACCGTGTCCGCGAGCTCCGGTCTGGTGAGCGAGGCGATGATCATGTTCGCGCCGAACGGCCGCGTGGTCAGCGCACGTGTCGCGTTGACGAGATCGCCGCTCCGCTCCGCGGGAACGCCCGACAGCCCGATGACGCCGCAGCCTCCGGCGTTCGACACGGCCGCCGCGAGCGCGGGACCCGCGCCGAGACCGATGCCCGCGTTCAGGATGGGATGCTCGATGCCGAGGCGCTCACAGAACGGCGTCCGCAGCGGTGAGAGAGAGCCCAAGGCGGTCCAAGATAGCGGGGTGTGGGTGACCTTCGACTGCTACGGCACGCTCATCGACTGGGAGCGCGGCATCACCGACGCGCTGATGCCGCTGCTGCGCACGGAGATCGAACGCGACGAGCTCGCGCGCCGCTATATCGCGACCGAGGCCGAGGTCGAGGGCGAGTCCTATCTGCCGTACCGCGACGTGCTCGACCACGCCGGTCGTCGCCTGTTGCGTTCGCTCGGCGTCGATGCACCCTCGCCGCTCCCGGCATCGCTGCCGTCATGGCGGCCGTTCCCCGAGGTGCCGGCCGCGCTCGCCGAGCTGCGGCGTCGGGGCCGGAAGATCGCGATCCTCTCCAACGTCGACCGCGACCTCATCACGTCATCGATCCGCCAGCTGGGGCTCGAGCCGGATCTCGTCGTGACGGCCCAGGACTGCGGCAGCTACAAGCCCGCGCCCGGTCACTGGCGGATGTTCGCGGAGCGAAGCGGTGCAGGGCCCGATGTCACCGTTCACGTGGGGGCGAGCCAGTACCACGACATGCGTCCCGCCGCCGCACTCGGCTACCGCACGGTGTTCGTCGACCGGCATGGCGAGCGCCTGGAGACCGCTCCGACGCGTGTGATCCGCGACCTCGCGACGCTGGCGGACGTCATCGACGAGCTGGAATGAAACCTGCGAGGTAGCTCCCGCGCGCTACGATTGCGGTGACGCCGGGACCGGCAACAGCCGGCCTGGACGGAGGTTCGAAATGGAGACACAGCACCCGACAGCGGGCTCCGCGTACGGCGGCGCGCCCGCCATCGCCAAGAAGGTCACCGTCCCCGACGTCGTCGCCATGAAGCGCGACGCAAAGCCGATCACGATGATGACGGCGTACGACGCCGCGTTCGCGCGGCTCGTCGAGGCCGCGGGCATCGACGTCATCCTCGTCGGCGACTCGCTCGGTATGGTCATGCTCGGGTATCCCAACACCGTGCCGGTGACGATGGACGACATGGTCCGGCACGCCGCCGCGGTGTCGCGCGGCGCGTCGCGCCCGCTCCTCGTCGGCGACATGCCGTTCGGCTCGTACCAGACCGGTCCGGCCGACGCGCTTCGCAACGCCGCGCGCTTCCTCAAGGAGGCGGGCATGGATGCGGTGAAGCTCGAAGGCGGCCACGAGACAGTGCCGATCGTGAAAGCGCTCGTGGAGAACGGCATCGCCGTGATGGCGCACGTCGGTCTCACGCCGCAGCGCGTCGCGCAGTTCGGGGGCTTCAAGACGCAGGCGAAGAGCGCGCGCGCCGCGCGCCGCCTGATCGACGACGCCGTCGCGCTCGAGGATGCCGGCGCGTTCTCGATCGTCCTCGAGTCCATCCCCGCTCCGGTGGCCGCGATCGTGACCGAGCGGCTCGCGATCCCGACCATCGGGATCGGCGCCGGCGTCGACTGCGACGGCCAGGTGCTCGTCCTGCACGACGTGCTCGGACTCTTCGGCGACTTCAAGCCGAAGTTCGCGAAGCGCTACGGCGAGATCGGCACGGCGGTCGTCGATGCGCTCCGCGCGTTCGACAGCGACGTGCGCGCACGACGCTTCCCCGACGCGGAGCACAGCTTCACGATGAAGGAGAGCGAGCTCGCCGCTCTGCGGCAGAACGTCGCGCGGCCGAAGGCGGTCTAGCGATCCGCGTCGCGATCATCGGGCACGGCGCGATCGGTCATGTCGTAGAGCGCGCGCTACGCGGCCGCTGCGATCTCCTCGTCGTCGATCGCACCAGAGCGCCGCTCCAGGAGGCGGAGCCGGAGGTCGACGCGGCGGTCGTCTGCGTGAAGACGCATGGCAACGCGTGGGCCGCCGACATCGCAGAGCGCGTGCTGAAGCCGGACGGCGTCGCGATCACGATCCAGAACGGCCTCGGGAACTACGAGCCACTGCGGGCGGCCGTCGGCGCCGAGCGCGCCGCCGTTGGCGTCATCTACGTCGGTGCTCGTCTCGAGGACGGAGCGCTCAGCGCGACCGGTCCCGGACGGGTCGAGATCGGGCCTCCGGGTGCGGCGGGGCCGCGCCGCGCGCTTCAGGATCTCGCCGAGCTCATGCGCGCGGGCGGTATGACCGTGACGCTCGTCGACGACCCCTGGCCGTCGGTGTGGCGCAAGCTGGTCACGAACGCCGCCGTGAATCCGACGAGCGCGCTCTTCGGCTACACGAACGAGGAGCTCCTGAGGGATGTCGCGGCCGCGCGCGTGGCGGACGGTCTCGCCGCGGAGGTCGCGCGCGTGGCCACGGCCGCGGGAGTTCCGATCGACGAGCGCGAGGCGCGGACGTGGTGGCGCGACATGGCACGACTGACCGGGGCGAACCGCTCCTCGATGCTCCAGGACGTGCAGGCCGGTCGCCCGACGGAGGTCGACGCGATCTGCGGCGCGGTGCATCGCGAGGGCGAGCGTCACGGCGTCGAGGCGCCACTCAGTCAGGCGATGCGCGTGCTCGTGGGCTCGCTGACGACGGACCGCGACTAGCGGTCCGGCGCGATCTGCTCGCCTCCCAACGTCGCTTCCCTCCCGGCCGTTAACGAGGTTGACGCCACAAGCATGGGAGGAATGAGCATGCGCATCTTTACCGTCATCGCTGCCGCGAGTGTTCTGGCGCTGAGCGTCGCGGTGGCGTACGCACACGAGCCCCCCGAGTTCACGGCAGACGTGAAGGAAGACGGCGGCCCGCCCGCGTGGGTGGAAGACGTGAAGGCAGACGGCGGTCCGCCGGCGTTCGTCGAGGACCTCACCGGCGCGACCGACGAGAACGTCACCGATGAGAACGTCGCCGATGAGGACGCGCTCGCGGATGCGGAAGTCGGCCCGTCCGCGATGGGCGAGGAGAACGCGAACGTTCCGGTGTGGGTCGCCGACGTGAAGACAGATGGCGGCCCGCCCGCGTGGGTCGAGGACGTGAAGGCCGACGGCGGTCCGCCGGCTTGGGTGGCGCAACAGAGGGCGACGCCCTCCGCCGCCCGGCGCTAGACCGCGGCAGCAGCGACTCGAAGAAAGGGCGGGGCAGGAGCCCCGCCCTTTCATTCGCTAGTCGTCACGCGCGACGACGTCGATCTCCAGGCGGATGTCGTCGACCACCGAGAGGACGAGACGGTTCGCGGGGACGGCCATGCCGTAGTCGCCGAACTTGAATGCGATCGCGCCACGAGCGCGGACCTCGCCCGGTGACCGCGTCACGTGCACGGGCCACGAGATCGCACGCTCGACGCCGTGGATCTTCATCATGCCTTCCACGGTCGCGGCCCATTCGCCCTGCGCGGCAAGCGGCAGCGGGAGGCCGCTCAGGCGCGCCAACGTGAATTCGGCGCGGGGGTACACGCGCGTGTTGAGCGTGTTGAGCTTGATCCACTCGTCGCGCAGGTCGGAGTCGCTCTTCAGCGCGTCGAGGTCCGCGGAGAGCATCGACCCGCTCGCGAACGTCCCGTCGCTGAGCAGCACGAGCGTCCCTTTGAACGTGCTGGTCGTGAGCACGGCATCCCCGGGGGCCGGGATCGCCGCGACCTGCTCGCGCACGCGGATCCTCGCGAGCGAGCGCTCCGGGACGACGACGAAACGG
>DATEDV010000414.1:0-2294 GCA_035281485.1 Candidatus Limnocylindria bacterium
GCGAACCTCGCGCGAGCGCTGGCCGTCGATTCGGCGATCCTCTTGATGGACGAGCCCTTCGCCGCGCTCGACGCGCAGACCCGCGAGCTCATGCAGGCCGAGCTGCTGCGCATCTGGAACGCGGCGCGAAAGACCGTGCTCTTCGTGACGCACCAGATCGACGAGGCGGTGTTCCTGTCCGACCGCGTCGTTGTGATGGCGCGGCGTCCGGGCCGGATCATCGCCGACATCACGATCGATCTGCCACGCCCGCGCGCCCTCGAGGTCAAGCGGACGCAGCGGTTCGTCGAGTACGAGGACCAGATCTGGCGGCTCATCGCAAGTGACGTGCGGAACGCCGCGACAGAGAACGCCGACGGCTAGTCGCCTCGCCGCCCCGGCCTTCCTGCCCGTCGCGCGCATGCGCGCCCTCATGGGCGAGCGTCTCTTCTACGGCCTCATCGGGCTCGTCGCGGTGCTCGTCGTGTGGGAGGCCACCGCGCAGATGGGCCTTTACAAGCGGAGTCTAATGAGCCTGCCGTCGTCGATCGTGCGCGTCGCGATCGAGGACATGACGAACGGGACGATCTGGCCGCACGTCTGGGTGAGCGCGCAGGAGTTCATCATCGGCTTCGTCGCCTCGCTCGTTGTCGGGATCCCGCTCGGCCTCGCCATTGGTCTCTTCCGCCGCGTCGATTACACGCTGAGCGCGCTGCTCGCCGGACTCAACGCGACGCCCAACGTGGCTCTGATCCCGCTCATCATCCTGCTCTTCGGTCTCGGGGTCGAGGCGAAGGCCGTCGTCGTGTTCCTGTCGGCGTTCTTCGCGATCATGGTCACGACGTTCACCGGCGTCCAGGCGACGGCGCGGCGCCATCTCGAGATCACTCGATCGTTCGGCGGTTCACCGTGGCTCGCGTTCCGCTCGGTCGTCCTCCCGAGCACGCTGCCATTCATCATCAGCGGCATCCGCATCGGCGCGGGGCGCGCGCTCGTCGGCGTAGTCAGCGCGGAGATCCTCTCGGCGAACGTCGGCCTCGGGTTCTATATCGCGCTCAAGGCGCAGTTCCTCGATACCGCTCGGGCGATGTTCGGGATCATCCTCTTCGGGCTCTTCGGGCTCTTCATCGGCGAAGGCGTCCGCGCCGTCGAGCGACGCTTCGAAGCGTGGAGGCCCGAGCTCCACCATTAGCGCGACTTGCCTCCGCTAGCGGGTCTCGCCCTCGTCCAGTCGGATCGCGACGTAGCTGCCCGCGAAGGAGCCCAGATCCTGATCGCCCGACGTGACACGAGCAGTTAAGTCCACCCGCGCCCGACGATGGCGCTCCAGCGTCCGCGTGAATCGGTCCAACGCATCTCCAGGTGCGGTGCAGATCGCCGAGAAGTCGCCCTGGACCGGCGACGTGTAGTCCATCGCGCTGCGGCGGATGACGACCCGGTACCGACCCAGTCGAGCCAGGCCCAAGGTCCACAGATGGACGAGCGTCCACGCCGCAAGAATGGCCACGGAGATCGCGCTGCCGCCGAAGACCGTGCTGCGGTGGTTGATGTTCGGGGTCAACGGGGCGCGCAGCTCGACCCCGCCGACATCGGCTCGAACGACCGTCACGCCCAACGCCCGAGAGATGGGGATGTGCTCGTGCAGGTAGCGCTCGACCTCATCGCCGCTGTCCACCGCTGGATCGTACGTCTCGCGCCACTTCTCGATCGGTCGCGACCCGGTCCTGTCGAACGCGGACCTGGGCGTGGACCGCCCGCCGACGCCATCGCGGCGGCCTAGTGGAACGCGCTTCCACCGTCCACGAGGAAGGTCTGCCCGGTGATGAACTCGCTGTCGTCCGACTGAAGGAACGCGATCGTCCCGACCAGATCCGCCGGTACCTCGCGACGCGCGAGAGCGCGCGTCTTGATGACGTCGTCTCGCATGCGGATCGTGTCCTCGCTCGGGTTCTCCTCGGAGAGCGTGCTGCCCGGGCACACCCGGTTCACACGGATGTTGTCCTTGCCGATCTCGCGCGCGATCGTCCGGTTGAACCCGATGAGTGCCGACTTCGCAGCGACGTAATGCGCGCGCGTCGGCACGCCGCGGAAGATCGTGCTCGAGCCGATGTTCACGATGCTGCCGCCGCCGTTCGCGCGCAGGTGCGGCACCGCGGCCTTACAGCCGTACCAGGCGCTCTTCGTGTTCAGGCGGAACGACTCGTCCCACTCGGCGTCGGGGATGTCCTCGAAGTTGCAGCGCGTGATCGGCACGACGTTGAGCATCCCCGCGTTGTTCACGATCCCGGTGAGCTTCCCGAACGCCTGCGCAGCGC
>DATEDV010000415.1:0-5771 GCA_035281485.1 Candidatus Limnocylindria bacterium
CGTGCTCGACGATGTATCCCGCGTTGCGGAGGTAGAGCGTGACCAGCTGCGCCACGGATTCGTCGTCCTCGACGACGACGATCCGCGCGGTGCCCATCACGGCGCGAGCATAGCCTCGGCTATCGTGCGCGCCGATGCCCCCCAGGCTCGCGACGGTGCTCGCGCATCCCGACGACGAAACGTTCGGCACGGGCGGCACGCTCATCCGATGTGTGCGCGAAGGCATCGAGGTGCACAGCCTCTGCCTCACCGAGGGCGAGAAGGGCTGGGCCGGCGTCGACGACAGGATCGTCCCGCGAGAGCTCGTCGGCCCGACGCGCGCGCGCGAGCTCGCTGAAGCTGGTCGGCGGATGGGTCTGGCGAGCGTCACGTGTCTGCGATACCCGGACGGTGGGCTCGCCGATGTCAAGCCGGAGTGGGTCGTCCGCGACATCGTCCGTTGGCTGCGACAGATCCGGCCCGACGTCGTCATCACCTGGGGACCGGACGGTGGCTACGGCCATCCCGATCACATCGCTGCGGGCGAGCGCGCGCTGACCGGGATCGAGCTCGCGGGAGTGCAGCGGCACGCTCCGGAGCTCGGCGCGCACTGGCACGTCAAGCGGTGCTATCGATTCGTGGCCGAGGCCGAGTTGATCGATCGCCTCGGCACGCTCATGCCCGCGTTCGCGCAGTACATGGAGACGCTCGCGGTGAAGCCACAGCGCTGGACGCGCGACAGGCTCGGCGCCGCGATCGACGTGCGGGGCGTGCTCGACGCGAAGATCCACGCGATGGAGGCGCACCAGACCCAGGCTCCCGACCTCGCGATGTGGGCGAAAGCTCGTCACGACTTGCCCGAGCTCTTCACCGAGGAGACGTTCATCCGCGAGTTCCCGGATCCCGGCGGCCCTCCGCTCGAGACCGACCTCTTCGCCGGAATGCGACGCGACGGACAGGGTGGGAGGCCCGCTCTCGCGGGCCTCCCTGAGAACGCGACGAACGGGTCCTAGGCGATGGTGCGGCGTCCCTGCATCTGCCGGTAGACGAGCAGCGCGATCACCGCGCCGACGATCGAGCCGATCCAGCCCGCGGGCTGGACGATGGCCTGACCGGTGAACAGCAGGTTCGCAAGGAACCCGCCGACGAGCGAGCCGACGACGCCAAGGATGATGGTGCCAAGCCAACCCATCGGGTCGGGACCCGGCACGAGCACGCGCGCGAGAAAACCGACGATGAGTCCTGCGAGCAGCCAAACGATGAGTGTCGTTGGGTCCACGGTTCTGTGTCCTCCTTTCAACGAGGCTGCTTGCCTGTTATGCAACTGCCGTTCCAGAGGACTGTTCGCGACAGAGAGCGTGCAGCGGAACTGATCAGGCCGTCGCGACGCGTATTGGCCCGGAAAGTGCGCCGACCAGAGCGCGCGTCTTCTCGACCGTTGCGTCGTGTTGCGCGTGCGTCTCGAGATGTTGGATCAGTGCGTCCATTCCGGCGATCACGGGGACGCATGAGCTGCCCACGTCGTCGGGCTGCCCCCGGGTGAGCACGACGACGCCCTCGACGGACGCATAGATGAAACCGCCGCTCGCAAGATCGCGCTTCACACGCGCCGCGTTCGAGCGCGCGCGTGTCGATGGCGAATCCGCGAACGGACGCGAGACACCCGGTGCCGTTCGCCGGTACCAGTGGTCCTGATAACACGCCAGCGAGCCGGGTTCGTCGCGCGGCTCGACCACGAGCACGCCGTGCGGGCCGAGGATCACGAGCGGCACCGCGTCCGAGCCGTCGTCGCGCGGCGCGTACTGCGTCAGCACGACGTGGTCGGAAGACAGACGCTCGCCCAGATACTCCGCGGCGCGGTCCGCGAGCCGCGCGCGCGAGCCGCCACCGGCAAGCGCCGTGAACGCTGAGCGGAGTCCACCCATGACGTTCGCCTCCGATCCTAGGGGCGGCATGCTCCTCGCGGCCCAAGCCGCCCACAAGTGGCCCGGTGGTCCTGCCCCTCTCGTACCGTCCCGCGCGCGTGCATCATCCCGTTCATGTCGCTGCGCTCCGAGATCGCCGAGCAGCCCACCGCGGCGGCACGCCTGATCGAGGAGGGTGCCGCGGAGGCGCTTCGGCTCGGCGGGCTGCTCGCACGCGCCAAGCACGTCACCGTCGTGGCGCGCGGATCGTCGGACAACGCCGCGACATACGGCAAGTACCTTCTGGAGGGTCTCGCTCGCATCGTCACCGCGTCGGCCGCGCCGTCGCTCGTCACGCGCTACGGCACGCCGCCGCGGTACAGCGGTGGCGCGGTGATCGGGATCTCGCAGTCCGGCGCCGCGCCCGACGTATCGGCGGTGATCGCGGCCGCGCGTCGCGACGGCGCGCTCACCGTCGCGATCACGAACCGTGCCGCCTCCGCGCTGGGTCGCGCGGCGGAGCATGTCTTCGAGCTGCGCTGTGGACCCGAACGCGCCATCGCCGCGACGAAGACCTACACGACCTCCTGCATCGCGCTCGCGATGCTCGCCGGTGCCGCGGCCGGCCGCCCGCTCGAGCTTGCGCCGCTACCCGATGCGCTGCGCGAGGCCGTCGAGAGCGAGCCGAGCGCCGCGCGGATCGCACGCCGCATCGGGAGGTCGCGCGCCCTGGTCGTGCTCGGTCGTGGCTACGCCTATGCGGCCGCGCTGGAGGCCGCCCTCAAGATCAAGGAGCTCGCCCGCGTCTGGGCCGAGCCGTACTCGAGCGCGGACTTCGCGCACGGACCACGTGCCCTGCTCGAGCGCGGCACGCCCGTGCTGCTGCTCGCGGCCCGCGGCGCCACCGAGCGCGAGACGCGCTCGCTCGCGACGTCGCTGCGACGCCGCGGTGCGAAGGTCTACGCGATCACGGACGACGCGGTGCTCGCGGCGAAGGTGGATGACGCGGTGCTTCTGCGGCGCGCTGTCGGGGAGCTGCTCAGCCCGATCGCGCTCGTCGTCGCGGCGCAGCACGTCGCGGCGCACGTCGCGCGCCACCACGGCCGCGACCCGGAGAAGCCCGCCGGCCTTTCGAAGGTGACCCGGACCCTCTAGCGGCGGTCCGCTTCGGCTCCTTCGCCGGCGTGGCGCGCTTGGCCACGAGGTCCTCGCGCTCGAATGCGACGCTCAGCTTGTAGCCGTAGGCCAGAGCGACACGCTGGAGCGAACGGAGCGAGGGGAGGTAGCGGGGGTCCTCCATGCGACGCAGCTGGGTCTGGGAAGTGCCGAGCTTGCGCGCCGCGGCACGCTCCGACAGCCCCGCCTCGCGGCGCAGGCGAACGACCCCCTCGGCCACCGCCGCGGCGAGCGGGTCGGGACGGCGTGCCTCTTCCGGTGGGGGCGGCGGTGCGACCGGTGTTGGTGTCGGTTCGTTGGGCACGGGGCAAGAGAGTACCCCGGGCGTTAAGACGCGGCGAAAACGTCCAGAAGTTCGCGTGAATCGGGGTCATACGCGAAGAGGATCGTGCCTTCACAGCCTGCGCTCGCCGCGGCGCGCACCTGATCGCGAAGGAGCTGAGGCTCGCCCTGGTAAGCCATGAGACCGCCCCACATCTCGGTCCGCGGCGCCGCTGAACGTGCGCGCGATAGGAGCCGCTCGACCTCCGCGGTGTCGCGACGGTAGGCCATCGGACACAGCAGATCGACAAGTCCTTCCTCCGCCCACTCCGGCCACCGCTGGAGCACGCGCTCGCGCGCGACTGCCGGATCGGGGAACACCGCCGCCGAGATCACGAGCCCCTCGCGTGCGCGCCGGAGCCGGCGCGCTCCTTCGCGAACGAGCGCGGTCACGTTCGCGTGATCCTCCGGGCCCTCGGCGTAGGTCACCTGGGGGTAGCGCACGTAGTCGTAGTGGAAGCCCTCGACGGGGTAGCGGGTGACGATGTCGCTGAACACCGCGAGCGTGTGCTCGCGCGCCGCCGCGTTCGCCGGGTCGGTGTAGATGCCCTCCCAGTCCGAGCCTCCGACCGGATCCAGGTATTTCACACCGCCGGGTCGCAGAAGCCACTCCGGATGCTGATTGACCAGATGCGAGGGAGCGGTGGGCAGCGCGCCGCCCTTGTCCGACCACGCGAAGAACACGTTGCCCCAGGCGTGGATCCGCACGCCGACGGCAGCCCCGAAGCGGACGAGGTGGTCGAGCGGATCGAGGTCGCCGTCGGCCAGGGCGGCGGCGCGCGGCTCGATGCCGGAGCGGTAATACGCGTCGCCACGACCGCGGACCTGCACCACCAGATCGAAGATGCCCCGCGTCGTCGCGTCCGCGAGCAGCTCGTCGATGGCGTGCGCGCTCGTGATCCGGTCGCGCACGACCCAGAGCGCCTTTCTCATACGGCCGCGAACGTGGTGAGCGCGATGTCGAGCTCGTCGAGCGTCGCGCGCACACGCGGATCGGTGAGCGTCGCGAGCTCGACGGATCGTTCGCGTGCGTAGCCGGATCGTTTCACCATCGCCTCATCCTCCTCGCCCGGATGGCACATGAGCTCGGTCACGCCTTCGCGAGCCGCGAGCCTCCGCAGCAGCGCGAGCAGTGAGTCGACGCTCACCTTGCCCTCGTACTGGAATTCACGTGCGAAGTGATCGGGTGTGCGGACGCGCCGCGCGCGGAGGCGGTCGCGCTGCGCGTCGGAGTGGATGCGCGCGGCCGCGCCTGTCTCGACAGCGAGCTGGCCGATCGCCCACTCGAGCGCGGGGTGGTCGTGCACCCAGTGATGCGTGTCAAGGTGGGTGGGCTCCCGACCGATGAGGTGACGTGCCCTTTCGTACTGCGAGCGGAACTCCTCGAGAGCCTCGGCCCTATCGATGTCCCGCTTTAGGAGCTCCGTAGGTTTCAGAAATCGTCCGCGTTCATCGACCAGACTCCGGCGGCGTGTCAGGTCCGGACTGAGAAATCGTCCGTGTTCATCGACGTCGCCCGCGGGCCGATCAAAAGTCAAATTCAGATGCACGCCGACGTCGAGGTCTGGCGCATCAGCGAGGAGCCGTGCCGCTCGTTCGCTGTCGGGAGCGGCGACCAACATGGTCGTCGCGGTGACGATGCCGTCCCTGTGCGCGCGCAGGATCCCGTCGGAGACGCTCCGGAAATAGCCGAAGTCATCGGCGTTCACGATGAGCCTCACGATTCGAGGGCCCGGCGCACGCTCCAGTCCGCCCTCTCCAGGCGGGCCCGGGCCTCGTCCTCGCTTACGCCGGCTTCGTCGCGCACCATGCGGACCGCGCGCTCGCGCAGCTTCGCGTTCGTCGGACGCAGGTCGACCATGAGATCGCCGCGCGTGCGTCCCGAGCGGATCATCGCGGCGGTCGACAGCATGTTCAGCACCAGCTTCGTCGCGGTGCCGGCCTTCAGCCGGCTCGATCCCGCGAGGATCTCGGGTCCGACGTCGACCGCGATGGCGATGTCGGCGTCCTTCGCGAGCGGCGATGCGGCGTCGCATGTCAGCGCGACGGTCCGCGCGCCGAGCTCTCGGGCCATCACCATCGCGGCGGTGACGAACTTCGCTCGTCCGCTGGCGGAGATGCCGACGAGCACGTCGCCCGCGCGCACGTGCTCGCGCGCGGCGCGGGCTCCCGCGCCCGAGTCGTCCTCCGCACCTTCGATGGAGCGACGCAGCGCGGGGTCGCCTCCTGCGATGATCCCGTGCACCACCTCCTCGTCCACGCCGAACGTCGGCGGCGCCTCGCTCGCGTCGAGGACGCCGAGCCGCCCACTCGTCCCCGCGCCCACGTAGCGGAGGCGGTGACCTCGTTCGAAGGCCGCGACGATGTCGTCGACGGCCCTCTCGATCGACG
>DATEDV010000416.1:0-5401 GCA_035281485.1 Candidatus Limnocylindria bacterium
CGTCCGACATACGCTGTGGTGATGCGTCCGTCGATGAGCCCGCGGGCGCGGGCGACCGTGACGTGATCCTCCTCAAGCTGCGCAAGGGTCGCCGAGCGCATCGACAGGATCCAGATCCCGATGTGGGTGAGGAAGAACACAAATATCGGGAGCGACGCGTGGAACAGCACGTCGCCGACGAACTGCGGAGTGAAGCCGGGTACAACATCGGGCGAGTACGCGCCGCGCATCTGGGTGAACGGGATCCACTTGAGCTGAATGCCGAAGATCAGGATGATGAGCAACGCGACGAGATACGCGGGCACCGAACTGATGACCGAGCCCCCGGTGGACACGACGTGGTCGAGCGCGCTGTTCCGGCGATAGGCGGCGATAAGTCCCAGACCGATGCCGAAGACGAACGACAGCATCAAGCCGGTCCCGACGGCGAAGAGCGTCCAGGGAAGGACCGCGAGGATGATCGACATGACCGTGGTGCCGCTGGAGAGGAACGAGTTGCCGAGGTCGCCGCGAGCCAGGTTGCCGAGGTACTGGAAGTACTGCTCGTGGATCGGCGCCTCCAGGTCGATGTCGAAGAGTCCCGAGACCATCGCGGCGGCGTCCGCATAGGACATCTGCGTCAGCTGCATCAGCTCGTCGATCTTGATCTCGACCGGGTTCCCCGGCATGAGACGTATGAGCACGAAGGTGATCGTGCTCGTGACGTAGATCGTCAGCAGTGCTTTGGCGATCGCCTGGGTGACGGGTCGACCCCACAGGCCGCCGAGATGCCCGCGGGCTCGCGAGAGCGGCGACCGGCCGGCGGTGCGGATCTGAAGCTCGGCCTCCGCGGGCGTGATCGTCGCCACGCCGACAGACTAATCCCGCGCGAGTCTGTCGAGCGGCTCCCGCCAGGGGGTGTGCGCCAGCGCGCCAGACCACCCACGTCCGCTCCCGACCGGTCCGTGCCGGTCGTGGGTAACGGATCAGCGGCGCAGCACGAGCTCCACCGCCTCGCCCGCGGCGTCGAGGCCGTCCGGCTCGGGCTTGAGGACACGCACGCGCGCCTCGCTCACACCGGGAAAGCGCGCCAGCACGGTGCGCGCGACATCGAACGTGATCCGCTCGACGAGCGTGCGTGGCCGCTCCGCGACCGCCTCGCGCACCACCTTCGCCAGCGCACTGATGTCGAGGGCCGCGCCGAGGTCGTCGGCGCGCACGGCGTCGGCGAGGTCGGTGTGGACGACGACGTCGACGAGGTAGCTCTGCTCGCGCGCGCGCTCCTCCGGCGTCGTGCCCTGACGCCCCCGGCAGCGCAGCGCTCGTATCTCGATGGTGCCCTCCACGGCTAGTCCCGCGCGCGCGAAGGCGACACTAGGCCTGCTCCGGATAGCGGCGGAAGAGCGCGACCGTGGCCCGGAGCGCCTTCCAGTAGTTGGCGAGGAGGATGTTCTCGTTCGGCGCGTGCGCGCCGGAGCCGGGGTGGCCCATGCCGAGCGTGACGTTCGCGAGCGAGCGTTTTCCG
Organism: Candidatus Limnocylindria bacterium; assembly: GCA_035281485.1. Taxonomy (GTDB): domain Bacteria; phylum Chloroflexota; class Limnocylindria; order P2-11E; family P2-11E; genus CF-39. The sequence continues at coordinate 1,505 of DATEDV010000416.1, forward strand.
CAGACCTGCCACATCGGCGACGTGCCCCCCGATGAAGGCACGAGGAGAGCGGGCTGTCCGATCTCCTCCTCGGCGACGGCCTGCGCGGCGCGAACGAGGGGGTCGTCGATGCGACCGCGGTACGGGCGCGTGCCCTCCTTCGCGACGAGCTCGACGTCGGTGAACCCGCGGCGGTCGAGATGCGCCCGCAGCAACGAGCGGATCCGCGCGGGGTCCTGATCGGGCACGAGCCGGAAGTCGATCTTCACCATCGCCTCCGACGGGATGACGGTCTTCGTCCCTTCGCCGATGAAGCCGGAGACGATGCCGCAGATGTTGCACGTCGGCTCGTACACCGACGCCACGCGTGCCTCCGCGTCCGAGCGACCCCAGGCGAAGCCCTCGATCTCGTAAAGCCGCTTGATCACGTCCGCCTCGAACGGCAGGGACGCCAGATGTGCGCGCTCCGCATCGGTCGGTGGTCGCACGTCGTCGTAGAAGCCGTCGATGAGGATGCGGCCCGCGCGGTCGACGAGCGTGTCGAGCGCCCGGACCAGACGCCACGCGGCGTTCGGAAGATGCGTCGCGGCGCCGGAGTGCGCGTCGCGCGCCATCGAGCGCACGCGGAGCTCGACGTAGAAGATGCCCTTTCCCCCGAGGAGCAGCTGCGGCCGGCCCGCTGCGTCGACGGCGCCGCCCTCCTTCAGCGCGCCGTCGCCCTCGGTGAGCGTGGCGTCCCCCTCGAGCAGGCGCGCGAGATTCGGGCTCCCGCTCTCCTCCTCTCCTTCTATAAGGAAGCGAACGCGCAGCGGAAGCTCGCCGTGTATCGCGCGGTAGGCCTCCACCGCCTGGATCCGCAGGAGCAGGTGTCCTTTGTTGTCGTCGACTCCCCGCGCGTAGACGGCGCCGTCGCGGACCGCGGGGTCGTACGGCGGGCTCCGCCACAGGTCCAGCGGGACCGCGGGCTGCACGTCGTAGTGCTGCACGCAGATGAGGGTGCGCCGGCCGAGGCCGGTCTCGCCGACCACCAGCGCCGGAGCTCCGTCCGCTCTGACCTCATGCGTCTCCGCGCCGGCGGAGGCCAGGCGCTGCCCGCACCAGCGGGCCGCGGCATCGAGAGCCTGCGGGTCCGCGGCCTCCGACGGGATCGCGCACAGCTCGCGGAGCTCGTCCACGAAGCGGTCGCCGTGCTGTTCGATGTACCGATCGAGGAGGTCGGGCACGCCCGAAGTATGCCGTTGACAGGGAGAGAGGGAGCCTTGCGGCTCCCTCTCGTTCGTTCGCTTCAGGCTCCGAGCTTTACGGAAGGTTGATGATCGGCCCACCGAGGACTGAGATCTGGATGCCATCCTCGAGCACCTGGATGTCCTGGATGGTGATGTCGCTGAGGATGGGGCTGTTGTTGAGGATGTTCTCGAGGACGTGGATGTCCGCGTTCTGCAGAAGGTTGTTGAGCGAGTTGTTGAGCACGTCGACGTCGCAAGCGATCACATCGACGTCCGCCGCCACTGCCGCGGCGACGAGCGCCGCAAGCGCCGCGGCGCCACCTCGGTCGCCGGCCGCCTCACATACGGTGTCCTGGGTGCGGATGTTCGCTGCGGTGCTCACCTCGGCGGCGGCCGCCGTCGCGGGCGCGAATGCCATGATGCCGATCGCGAGTAGAAGTCCCGAAATTCGCCTCTTCACTTTGTCGTCTCCCTGATTCGTTGTTTTTCTTTTCGCCGGCACCCGCCAACGCAGCACCGCGGCCCAAAGACCGGCATCGCTCGCTCGTTCCGGTGATGTGATCGGCGGGCAGATCTGAGGGCCCTCAGAAGGCGCGGGTCGCCCCCTCGAGAACTGATGGGCCCATTTCCTGCCGATCACGTAACGACGTGGCAACGCCTTGTAGTCCGGTGGCATGTATGTCGCGTCTTGCGGCAGCGTCTCTGCCTGGTACTGGGTCATGACGACCATCGGACCTCGCGAGCTGAGTCCGCGGCAGCGGGAGATCCTTGCCTTGGTGGCAGCTGGGCGGACCAGCAAGGAGATCGCGGCCGAGCTGCAGATCTCCGAGAGCACCGTGAATTGGCACCTGGCGAATGCTTTCGAGCGCTTGGGTGCCTCGAGTCGAGCGGAGGCGGTCGCTCTCGCGATGCGGGAAGACGTCGAACGCGCCAACGGCAACGGCGCGGGAGCTCAGGATGCGCCCGCGCCACGGGCGGCGCGGCACCCCGCGCTGCCGCTGTCATCGATCGCACTCGCGTTCGCGGTGACCCTTCTTCTGGGGCTCATCGGCGGGGCGCTCATCGCCGAGTGGAATCTGACCGCACCGCCACCGTCCCCATCGGCGTCACCGAACGCGCTGCCGTCGCGGCCGACGGTACCCTCGGCACAGCCGCTCCGTCCGTCCGTGCCATAGCTTTCATTTCAGCTCGCGGCGGCCCATCTAGTGTTCGACGCGATGCGCTCCGACTTCTGGAAGTTCTGGGTCGGCGAGACGATCTCGAACTTCGGCAACTCCATCACCTTCTTCGCGTTGCCGCTGCTGGTGTTCAAGCTCACCGGGTCGGCCGTCTCGCTGGGCGTCGCGTTCGCGATGTTCGGTCTGCCGCACCTCTTCTTCGGTCTGCTCATCGGTGCGTGGGTCGATCGCCTCGATCGCAAGCGCGTGATGATCGTCGTGGACGTGCTCAGCGCCGCCGCGCTCGCGTCCATCCCGCTCGCGAGCGCCGCGGGTGTCCTGACGATCTGGTGGATCTATGCGACGGCCTTCGTGCTGGCGACCCTGGGGATCTTCTTCCAGGCGGCGCAGTTCGCTGCGATCCCGAGCCTGGTGGAGCGCGATCAGCTCGTCACCGCCAACGGTCGCATCCAGGCGAGCTTCTCGGCGGCCACGGTCGTCGGTCCGCTCGCGGCCGGAGCGCTCCTCGCGCTCGTTCCGGTCGAGAGCCTGCTCTACCTCGACGCGCTGACCTTCCTGCTCTCGGCCGTGGCGCTGACGCTGATCGCGCGACCGTTCAACGCCCCCAGCCAAGTGCAGCGCAGCTCGATACGCGCCGACGTCGTCGAGGGACTGCGCTACGTGCTCCGGCATCCGGTGCTGCGGAACATCTCGCTGATGATGGCGCTGATCAATTTCCTCGGCGTCACGGTCTTCGCGCAGCTCGTCCTCTTCGCCAAGCAGCGGTTCGCGGTCTCCGACAGCGAGCTCGGTCTGCTGTTCGCCGCCGATGGGGCTGGTGTCGTCCTGCTGTCGCTCGCCGCGGGTCCGCTCCGGAGCCGCTACTCGTTCGGCAACGTCGCGCTCGGCGCGCTCATGCTCAGCGGCGTGATGACGTTCGCGCTGGCGTACGCACCCTCGTATCTGTTCGCGGTGCTCTTCTCCGCGCTCTCCTCAGGCTTTGGCATCCTGTTCAACATCAACACCGGAAGCCTTCGGCAACAGATAGTCCCGAACCATCTGCTCGGCCGGATCATCACGATCGCGATGGTGCTCGCGTGGTCGGCGAATCCACTCGGCGCGACGATCGGCGGTCTCGTCGTGGAGCGGACCGGCGACGTGCAGACCGTGTACGCGGTCATCGGCGTGCTCGTCTTCGCGATCGCGCTGTACTTCCGGCTGTTCAGTCCGCTCGGGCAAGCGGAGCGGTATCTCGAGATGCCGGCGGAGGCGCGGGCGGGTTAAAGCGCCGCGAAAAGATCCACGACGTTGTCGTCGGGATCGAGGACCTGCGCGTAGCGCTGGCCCCAGAACGCGTCCCACGGCTCCCTCTTCGAACGGAACCCCGCCGCGACGACGCGCTTGTGCACGGCGTCCACCTCGGCCGGCGATGCGCATGCGAATGCGAGACCGATCCGGTGGCCGCGCGGCTCGGTCCACGCCGGATCGAGCTGCTTGACGAGCTCCAGGCTGTCCCACATCAGGCGCACGCCGCC
>DATEDV010000417.1:0-2567 GCA_035281485.1 Candidatus Limnocylindria bacterium
CCTGCCCACTGGTCCGACGTACGAGAACCTGCGTCGCCTGATGCGCAGTAAGGAGCTGCACACCGTCTGCGAAGAGGCGCACTGCCCGAACATGGCCGAGTGCTGGGGTGCCGGTACGGCGACGTTCATGATCCTCGGCGACACCTGCACGCGATCCTGCGGCTTCTGCGCGGTGAAGACCGGGCGGCCCGGCGTCGTCGACGCGGACGAGCCGCGGCGCGTGGGGGAGGCCGTGGCGCGGATGCGGCTGGGGCACGCGGTCGTGACGAGCGTGAACCGCGACGAGCTCTCGGACGGCGGCGCCGAGATCTTCGCCGAGACGATCCGCGAGATCAGGCGCCAGTCGCCCGGCACGAGCATCGAAGTGCTGATCCCCGACTTCGTCGGCCGTCCAGAGTCGCTGGACGTCGTACTCGCCGAGCGTCCTGAGATCCTCAATCACAACGTCGAGACCGTGCCGCGCCTGTATCCGCGTGTCCGTCCGCAGGCGCGCTACGAACGATCGCTCGAGGTGCTGCGACGGACGAAGCAGCTCGCGCCGGATCTCGTCTGCAAGAGCGGGATCATGGTCGGTCTCGGCGAAACGCGTGACGAGGTGCTCGCCACGATGGGCGACATCGCCGCGCAGGGCACGGACATCCTCACGGTCGGCCAGTACCTGCGGCCGTCGCCGGTGCATCTGCCGATCGAGCGGTACTGGTCGCCGTCCGAGTTCGACGAGCTGCGTGACGCCGGCATGACGATGGGCTTCGATCACGTCGAGGCCGGTCCGCTCGTGCGCTCGTCCTATCACGCCGAGCGTCATGTCCGTCGCTGATCCAGTGGGCATGCCGAAGACCGCATCGATCGCCGAGCCGCTGCGCGCGGCGTGGCTCGGCCGCCTCGACTATCTCGCGGCGTGGCGTCTGCAGGAGGCCGTCGCGTCGCGCGTGCGTGCCGGAGGCGGTGAGTCGTTGCTGCTGCTCGAACACGACCCCGTCTACACGATCGGCCGCCGCGGAACGGCCGACCACCTGCTCGCGGGGCCGGAAGAGCTCCGTCGCGCGGGCACCTCGGTCTATCGCGTCGATCGCGGTGGCGACATCACGTATCACGGCCCGGGTCAGCTCGTTGGCTATCCGGTGCTGCGTCTAGGCGATTCCCCCGATCTCGTCGGCTATGTGCGGGCGATCGAGGGAGCGCTCATCGACGCTCTTTCGTCGCTCGGCGTGACGGCGCGCACCGAAGGCGGTAAGACCGGCGTGTGGGTCGACCCGCCTGTGGCGGGAGCGGCGGCGAAGATCGCGGCGATCGGCGTGCGCGTCTCACGGGGCGTGACGACGCACGGCTTCGCCCTGAACGTGCGCACCGATCTCGCGGCGTTCGAGCGCATGATCCCGTGCGGTTTCGCGCACGAGGTCACGTCGCTCGAACGACTCGGCGTTCGCGCCGAGCTGGCGGATGTCGGCGCGGTCGTGGCGACGAAGCTCGCCCGACGGCTCGGGCGGAACATCGACTGGTCGGACGTCCCGCCGGCGCGGGACGATGAGATCGCGTCGGACTCTCCGGTGCGATCCGCGGTCGACCTGGTCCGGGACGTCGCGCTGGTCTAGCCGGCGCGGCCCTTCGTCTTCGTGCCGAGCCCGCGGATGAAGGTCTCGACGGGGATCGCCGTGAGCGTCTCGATCTGGACCGTGCCGCGCGCGCCCAGCGCGACCGAGAGACGCGCGATCGTCTCGTTGTCCTTGGCCTCGACGATGTTCACGAAGTCGTAACGGCCGAGCGTCGCGTACTGGGCGACGATGCGGGCGCCCAGCGCTTCGACGTCCTTGTTGACTTCCTTGATGCGGCGCGGATTCGATTGGAGCGTCTTCACGCCGGCTGCGGTGACCTTTGTCAAGAGCACGTACGTCGCCATCGCGTCCCTCCTGGGCGATACTCGGCGGAGAGCATATGCCGACATACACACGGACCCAGGCGGAGCAGCTGCTCCCCAAACTGCGACCGCTCCTCGAGGATCTCCAGCGGCGCGTGGTCGCGTACCGCCGTCGCCCGTCGGATCCGGTGGCGCAGGAGATCAACGCGCTCCTCGAGGACATCGCGGAGCTCGGCGTCGAGGTGAAGGACCCGGACCGCGGGCTCGTCGATTTCCGGACGAGGCTGCGCGGCCGCGAGGTGTACCTCTGCTGGCAGCTCGGCGAGGGCAGCCACATCAGCTACTGGCACGACCTCGAGGCCGGCTTCGCTGGTCGCAAGCTCATCGAGGACTGAAAGAGGTACCGCGAAATAGCACTCGGTGTCACACGAACGTGTGACGGACGGGGGACAGACGCGACCCCTTCCGATGTGGTCTTTAGTCGTGAATGGATCGTCACGAGCTGGCGTGGGCCGCAGGGTTCTTTGACGGCGAAGGATGGGCGAATCGGAGCGGGCGCGGCGTGCAGGCCCGGATCAACCAAGGCGGCGACGACGGCATGCCTGCTGTGCTGCTCAAATTCCAGCGGATCGTCGGCGTCGGTCGTCTCAAGGGTCCACAGATCGAGGCCGGCAAGCAAGATCTCTACTGGTGGGAGGCAACCTCCCGTCCG
>DATEDV010000418.1:0-3296 GCA_035281485.1 Candidatus Limnocylindria bacterium
GTAGCCCTCATCCGAGCTGACGATGTGCTGCAGCGTGCGGAGGACCGTGCCATACGTGCCCGGCACGGCGAGCTGCAGCTGCTGCGGGGACAGCCGCCGGCAGTGGGCAATGAGCTTCTCCGTGGCCCAGACGTCGTGGCGCAGCTGACGAAGCATCGGATGGGTCACGTCTGGAGGATCGGGCTCCCTCGTTTGATGAACCGGCCGCGGCCCTTGCGGCCGAGGAACTTGTCCTTCTCGACGATCACCTCGCCGCGCGACATGACCACGGTCGGACGGCCCTTCACCTTGCGCCCTTCATACGGGCTGTAGTCGACCCGCATGTGGTGCGTCTTCGCCGAGATGGTGTGGGTCGCGCGCGGATCCCAGACGACGATGTCCGCGTCGCTGCCGACCGCGATCGTGCCCTTCTTCGGGAACATTCCCATGAGCTTCGCCGGTGTCGTCGAGGTGACCTCGACCCAGCGGTTCAGCGTGATGCGTTTCTGCACGACGCCCCCGTCGTAGAGCAGGTACATCCGCGTCTCGACACCGGGCGCGCCGTTCGGGATCTTCGAGAAGTCGCCCCTGCCGAGCTCCTTCTGCTTCGGCAGCCCCGCGAACCCCTCGCGCATGCAGAAGGGACAGTGGTCGGTGCTCACGACCTGGAGGTCGTTGCGCGCGAGCCCCTTCCATAGCTCGTCCTGGTGCCACTTCTCGCGCAGCGGAGGGGACATGACGTACTTCGCGCCGCCGAAGTCCGGCTCGTCGTAGTTGTCGATCGACAGGAACAGGTACTGCGGGCAGGTCTCCGCATACGCCGGCAGGCCGCGGTCGCGGAAGAGCCTCACCTGTTCGAGCGCGTGCGACGAGGACAGGTGGACGATGTACAGCGGGATCCCGCCGGCCATCTCCGCGAGCCGGAACGCCCGGTATGTGGCCTCGCCCTCGGCCTCCGGCGGCCGAGTGAGCGCGTGCCATTTCGGCGCGGTGTTCTTCGCGGCGAGCGCGCGCTTCACGAGGACGTCGATGACGCCGCCGTTCTCCGCGTGCATGCAGATGAGCCCGCCGTTCTCCGCGGTGCGCGAGAGCGCCTTGAAGATCGCGGCGTCGTCGACCATGAAGACGCCCGGGTACGCCATGAACAGCTTGAACGAGGAGATGCCATCGCTGACCATCGTGTCCATCTCGCGCAGCACTCTGTCCGAGACGTCGCGCACGATCATGTGCAGGCCGTAGTCGATCGTCGCCTTGCCGCGGGCTTTCTTGAGCCACGCGTCGCGCGCCTTCGCGAGCGGCTCGCCCATGCCCTGGACCGCGAAGTCCACGATCGTCGTCGTCCCGCCGAACGCGGCCGCGCGCGTTCCGGTCTCGAAGTCATCGGACGCGAACGTGCCGCCGAACGGCAGCTCCATGTGCGTGTGCACGTCGATCCCGCCGGGGATGACGTACTTGCCCGTCGCGTTGATGCGCTTCGCGCCGGCCGCCTTCAGATCCTTGCCGATCATGGCGACCTTCTCGCCGTCGACGAGCACGTCTGCCTTGTACGTGTCGGCGGCCGTGACGATGGTGCCGCCCGTGATGAGCGTCTTCACGTTTGGTCCTCCCGGGTCGCGCGCGAAATCCTAGCTCCGCGCCAGTCTCAGACGCGCCGCGATGCCGACGAGCTCGGGAACGCTCCGCCGGGCCGACGTGAGGTGGTACGAGATCCCGTCCTCGGTCCAGTTGATCGTCGGCGGCCCGTCGACCGAGGCGAGACCGCGCGTGCCACGGACGGCGATGCTCACGCGCATACGCATCGGCGGCGGCTCGTTCGCGAGCCAGTCCGGGAATGCGGTGAGCTCGACGTCGGCTGTGTCCGGCGGCAATGCGAGGACGCGTGACGGGAGCGCGGCGCTCGAGCTGGAGCCGCGAGCGGCCCAGGCGGGCGGCGGCGCGGTCGCCGCGGCCGAGGTCGCCTGCGTCGACGACGTCACGGCGGGACCGCTCGCGCCCGCGAACGCCGACGCGGCCGCGACCACGCTCGCGGTCAGAAGCCCGACGCCGGCGAGCCGCCAGGTGTGTCGCGTGTCCGGCGCGTCGAGCTCGATGAGGACCGCGCTCCGGGGCGCTCGCATGTTCAGTGGCTGAGGTTGACCGTGACGCTCTTGCGCTGCGTGAAGCCCTCGAGCATCCCCTCGAGCGAGTTCTCCCGACCGAGGCCGCTCTCTTTGAAACCACCGTATGGCTGACCCAGGACCTGCCCAATGCCCTGATTGACCTGGACCCAGCCCGCGTCGATCGCGTGCGCCGTCCGCAGCGCCCGGCTGATGTCCCGGGACCAGACGTACGCGGCGAGCCCGTAGTGCGTGTCGTTGGCCATCCGCACCGCTTCGGCCTCGTCGGACCAGGGGATCGCCACGAGGACCGGCCCGAAGATCTCCTCCTTCGCGATGCGCCAGTCGTTGTCGACGTTCGCGAACACCGTCGGCTCGACGTAATAGCCCTCGGCGAGCGGACCCTCCTTCGGCGGAAGCCCACCCACGACCGTGCGCGCGCCCCGCTGCCGCGAGCCCTCCGCGATGAAGCCCACGACGCGGTCGAACTGCTGGCGGCTCACGATCGCGCCCATGTCGCTCGATTCGTCCAGCGGGTCGCCGACCTTGAGCTGCCCGAGCTTTCCGGCGAGCTTGTCGAGGAACGAGTCGTACACCGTCTTGTGGAGGAAGAGACGCGAGCCGGCGGTGCACGACTGCCCCTGCCGCGCGAAGCGCATCGCCGCGATGACACCTTCGGCGGTCTTCTCCTCGTCGGCATCAGGGAAGAGGATCTGCGGGCTCTTGCCGCCGAGCTCCAGCGTCACGGGGACGATCCGGTCGGCCGCGAGCCGGAGGATCGCCTTGCCGGTCTCGGTGTTGCCGGTGAACGAGATCTTCGCGACCTGCGGATGCTCCGCGAGCGGCGTCCCGACCTCGTCGCCGTTCCCGGTGACGATGTTGAGGACGCCCTTCGGCAGATGGGTCTGACAGATCCGCGCGAGCGCGAGGGCCGCCAGCGGCGCGCTCGCCGAGGGCTTGAGCACGACGGTGTTCCCGGCGATGAGCGCGGGAGCGATCTTCCAAGCCGAGATGAGGATCGGCACGTTCCAGGGGACGATCGCCGCGACCACGCCGAGGGGCTCGCGCCGCGTGTACGAGAACATCGTCTCGCCGAGCGGGATCGTCTCGCCCTTCAGCTCGCCGCCCAGCCCGCTGAAATAGCGGAACACGTCCGCGGTCGTCTTCGCCTCTGGGCGGGCCTGGGTGCGGATCGCATTCCCCGTCTCCGATGCGAGCGTG
>DATEDV010000419.1:0-2033 GCA_035281485.1 Candidatus Limnocylindria bacterium
GACTTCATCAACAACAGCCGCGGCGGCGACGTCGGGATGGTCATCCACGCCGAGGGAGTGCAGTGGTCGTGGAACTTCAGCTATCCGCAAGAGGACCGCTTTCGGCTGAACGACGGCTCATTCCTCACGGACGCACAGGAGCTGCATATCCCGGTCGGAACGAAGGTGCGCATCGAGCTCTCCGCGAAGGACGTCATCCACTCGTTCTGGGTGCCATCCGTCGGCGGGAAGAAAGACGCAGTGCCGGGACGTGCGACCGACCTTTGGATCCAGGCCGATCGGCCGGGGACGTACAAGGGCCAGTGCCTTGAGTTCTGCGGTGACGGGCACGCCGACATGCTCATCACGCTCGTCGCGCATCCGCAGAACGAATACGCCGCTTGGATCGACGACGCGAAGGTACGCGCCAATCGGTTCACCTCCGAAGAGACGAAGCGAGGCAGGGAGCTCTTCCGGAGCCTCGCCTGCGCGGGTTGTCACACGGTCCAGGGATTGACCGGCGGCAAGTTCCCCGGCGCTCCAGACCTCACGCACGTCGCGAGCAAACAGAGCATCGCCGGCGGCGTGCTGTCTCCGGTCAACGAGGAGAACCTGAGGCGCTGGATCTCCAACCCGCCCGCGGTGAAGCCCGGCACACTGATGCCGAACCTCGGCCTGTCAGAACAGCAGGTGAACGACATCGTGCAGTTCCTGCTCGTGCTGGAGTAGCGCGAGCCACCCGATCGCTACTGGACCGTTAGCGCCGCTCGCATCCCCAGCTGGTAGTGGCCGGCGACGTTGCAGATCACGACGTACTTGCCGGCTGCGAGGTCCGCCGTCAGGGTGGCCACCTTCCCAACGGCGATGCTCTTCACCTGCTTCACCAGACCGTCTTCCTTCGCCTTCGCCGTTCCGGTGTCCGTGGGCAGCTTGTCGAACGCCAGCTCGGTCTTGATGAGCTCGAAGGAGTGCTCCATGCCGCCCGCGTTCTTGACGCCGATCTTCACCGAGCCGGCCTTGAGCGTCGTGACGTTCAGCTCGACGCGGTAGTCCTTCATCGTCACGGCCAGATCGACGTCCGGCGGGATCGTCTCGGCCGCCCCGCCGCAGGACGCGACGGTCATGGCGACGCCGAGCAAGAGCGCCAGGGAGAGTCTCACGGACGCAGCGTACCGCGCTCGCGGCGACGCTGCGTTTCCTCCTCGTGCGCGAGCCAGCGGAAGAAGGCCAGCGAGACGCCGAGCAGGAACACGGCGTCGCCGACGACCCACATCAGCGCCCCACCGATCCGCTGATCGGTCAGCGCGTCGATCCCGTACGCCGCCGTGCGTTCGGCGTAGTGCGGATAGAGCACGCGCGTGGAGAACGAGAGGATCCCGCCGAGGAGCGTGTTCTGCGCGGCCCCCGCGAGGAGCAGGTAGATGATCCGCGCGGCATAGGGCAGCGTCCCGCGGAAGGGTACGGGGTCGATGACGACGCTCCAGAAGAGCATCGCGCTCCCGAAGAAGTGCGCGTGCTCCAGGATGTGCACCCCTGCGTCCTCGACCGCGGCGTCGTACAGCGGCGGCCAGTGCCAGAGATACACGCCGCCCACGAACAGCAGGACCGCGACGAGCGGATGGCGGAGCGTGTGCAGGACCGCGCGCATCGGGCCGTAGCGGGCGAGCGGACGGACGACGCGCGCGCGTACGGGATCGGGCAGGCCGAGGAGCACCGGACGCACCGGCTCCCCGAGGAAGAGGAGCGGCGGGGCGATCGCCGTGAGGAGGACGTGCTGCAGCATGTGGACGCTGAAGAGGTCGGCGGCGAGCGCGTCGAGCGCGGGCACGAGCGCGAAGAGCACGACCGCGATGCCGAGGAAGAACACGGCGGTGCGCCACGCCGGCCAGCGGCGCCGCCTCATCCGGCGCACGCCACGTGCATACGCCGCCGCCACGAGGACGGCGACGACGACCGCTAGAGCCTCAATGAGCTGTCCACCATGATCGCGACGAAGAACAGGGCCAGGTAGAGGAGCGAGTACACGTACAGCCCGCGCGCGACGGCGCGCCGGC
>DATEDV010000420.1:0-2760 GCA_035281485.1 Candidatus Limnocylindria bacterium
GCCGTGCGTGCTCCACCCTGACCGCCGTGGAGCACGCTCGTTGCGATACCCGCGTTCTTGGACGCGTCGCCACCGACGATCTCCGCGCGCGTCGTGCGCTCCAACCCGAGCGACTCGGGCCTGATCGTCTCCTCGCGGACCGTCTCGCCATCGACGTGCCACGTACGCGTCTCGGCCGATGGGCTGATCTCGTCGAGCCCATCGGTCCCGTACACGACGAGCGCGCGCTCGACGCCGAGCTCCACCAGAGCGCGGGCGATCGTCGCGCCGAGGGGCGCGCTCGGAACGCCCAGCAGGTACCGCCGCACGCCGGCGGGGTTCGCGAGCGGGCCGAGCACGTTGAACACGGTACGGATGCCGATCTCGCGCCGCACCGGGCCGGCGTGGCGCATCGCCGGGTGGAACCGCGGCGCGAACATGAAGCCGATCCCGGCCTCGCGTACGCACGCGGCGACGCCGTCCGGCCCGAGATCGATCTTCACGCCGAGCGCCTCGAGCACATCGGCACTTCCGCACTGGCTCGACGCGGCGCGGTTGCCATGCTTCGCGACGTGCCCGCCAGCGCCGGCGACGACGATCGCGCTGATCGTCGAGATGTTGATGCTGTTCGAGCGATCGCCGCCGGTGCCGACCACGTCGATGGCCCCATCGTCCACGCGCACCTGGACCGCGTTCGCGCGCAGCGCGCTCGCGAAGCCAGCGATCTCGTCTGGCGTCTCGCCGCGCACCTGCAGCGCGGCGAGCAGGGCACCGAGCTGTGCGGGCGTGGCCTCGCCGGCCATGACCGAGCCCATCGTTGCCTCGGCCTGCGCGCGTGTGAGCGACGCGCCCGACACGACGATCGCGAGCGCCTCACGGGCGTCCAAGGAAGTTCTCCAGCATCCGCAACCCGTCCTTCGTGAGGACGGATTCTGGGTGGAACTGCACCGCCTCGAGCGGCAGCCGCGCGTGACGCAGCGCCATCACCACGCCGTCGCCCTCGCTCCGCGCGGTCACAGTGAGATCGGGAGGGAGCGTGGCCTCATCGACCATGAGCGAGTGGTAGCGCGTCGCCTCCGTCGGATCGGGAACACCGGCGAAGATGCCCTGTCCGTCATGGCGCACGAGCGAGGTCTTTCCGTGGCGCGGCTCAGGCGCGCGAACGACGCGGGCGCCGAACGCGATCGCGGCGCACTGAAGGCCGAGACAGACCCCAAGGGTCGGGATCCCGCGCTCGGGCGCTTCGCGCACCAGCGACGGCGAGCGCCCGGCGGCCTCCGGACGGCCCGGTCCGGGCGAGATCACGACGCGGTCCGGGCGCGCCTCGAGTGCGGCCACGAGACGCTGGTCGTCGGCCCGCACCACGTCCACCGCCGCACCGAGCGCGCCGAGCGCCTGCGCCAGGTTGAAGGTGAAGCTGTCGTAGTTGTCGACGAGAAGGACCGATCTCACCGCGAGAGCTCCCCGCCGGCGAGCTCGACCGCGCGCAGGAGCGCCCGCGCCTTCGCTCTCGTTTCGGCCTCCTCCGCCGCGGGATCGGAGTCCGCGACGATCCCCGCGCCGGCCTGGATCCGGCAGACGCCGCGCGCGATGCTCGCCGTCCGGATCGTGATGCACGTGTCCAGCGCACCGTCGAAGCCCAGATAACCGACGGCGCCCGCGTACGGTCCGCGCTGATCGGTCTCGAGCTCCGCGATGCGCTGCATCGCGCGGATCTTCGGCGCCCCGGACACGGTGCCGGCCGGGAAGCACGCTCTGAACGCATCCAGCGCGTCGAGCTCCGGCTTGAGCTCACCCTCGACGACGGACGTGAGGTGCATGACGTGCGAGAAGCGATCGACGCGCATGAGCTCCTTGACCTTCACGGTCCCGGCGCGCGACACCCGTCCGATGTCGTTTCGCGCCAGGTCGACGAGCATGACGTGCTCCGCGCGCTCCTTTTCCGATTCACGCAGCTCGACCTCGTTCGCTGCGTCCTCCGCTTCGTCCTTGCCGCGCGGGCGCGTACCCGCGATGGGATGCATGACGACCTTGCCATTCTCGACGCGCACGAACGGCTCGGGCGACGCGCCCACGAGCGTTGCCGCCGACGTCTCGAGGAGGAACATGTACGGCGAGGGGTTCACGTGGCGGAGCGCGCGATAGAGCGCGAGCGGATCGGGCGCGGGCGTCACGTCGAACCGCTGCGCGAGCACGATCTGGATGCAGTCCCCATCGGCGATGAGCTCGCGCGCGCGCGAGACGCGGGCCATGTATTCGTCGGGCGTGCCGTTCCGCTGAATCTCGATCTCGGCCGCGGGCATCCGCGCGAATGGCGGGAGCGGGGCGTCGAGCGCCGCGAACACGCGGTCGATCCAGAACGCCGCGTCACCCGGTGCCGATGCGTCGTCGTGTGCCAGCACGGTGAGCGTGTGCCGCAGATGGTCGAAAGCGATGACGGTGTCGTAGATACCGAACACGGCCTCGGGCATCCCCCAGGGGCCATAGGGATCGTTGGCCGCGAGCGGCAGACGCTCGAACCGGCGCGCAGCTTCGTACCCGACGAAGCCCACCGCGCCACCGCTGAACCGTGGCAGACCCGGATGTGGGGTGCGCCGGAAGGACGTCATCTCCTCCCGTAGCGCGGCGACGGGATCCGGCGCGCGTCGTGTGCCGATAGCTCCGCGCCCGTGCCGGTGGCGGTCAGGGTCGGTCCATTGCTCGACCGTCACCTCACCGTCGCGGAAGGACAGCCTGCGGCGCGGCGCGACACCGATGAACGAGTAGCGCCCCATACGCTCG
>DATEDV010000421.1:0-4486 GCA_035281485.1 Candidatus Limnocylindria bacterium
CGACGATGAGCTCGAGCGGCGACCCCCCGCCGAGTGGCGCGAGCGCGACTGACGCGAGCACGAGTACGACCATGCCCGCGGTGCGCGGGATCCGCGTGCCGACGCGATCCGAGAGCGCGCCGGCGAGCGGTGACGCGACGACCTGCGCGATCGGTTGCACGGCCATCACGAGGCCGGTGCTCGTGGCGGACATGCCCCGGCCGTGGATGAGATAGAAGGGCATGAGGACGTAGATCGCGGCGACGCTGACATAGTTCGCGATCGACGCGACCGTCGCCGCGCTGAACGAGCGGCTGCGGAAGAGCCGCAGGTCGAGGATGGGGCTCGCGATGCGGCGCTCCGCCGCGGTGAAGGCGCCCGCGAGCACGACGCTGGTCGCGACGCCGCCCAGCGTGAGCGGCGATGTGAGGCCCCAGCTCGTCGCCTCCTGCAGGGTGATGAGCAGCGTCGAGACCGTCGCCGTGAGTAGCACCGTCCCCGTGAGATCGAACCGTCCGCGCGCATGCGGCTCGTGCTCGGTCGGGAGGGCGCGCCAGCAGATCGCGAAGCACAGCAGCCCGAGCGCGAAGCTCAGCGCGAAGATGCCGCGCCATCCGACCGAGTCCGTGATGAACCCGGCGAGCGGCGGCCCGGCGGTCAGGCCCGAGTACGTGAAGACGCTGACCGCGCCGATGGCCCGGCCGCGCTCCGCGGTGCCGAACGCGCCGACGAGGATCGCGATCGAGTTGGAGAAGAGCATCGCGGCGCCGAGCGCCTGGACCGCGCGCGCCGCGATGAGCGTGATCACCGTTGGCGCGAGGCCGCAGAGCGCGCAGCCGGCGAGGAAGACCGCGAAACCGGTCAGGAAGATGCGACGCTGGCCACGCAGATCGCCGAGCCGTCCGAACGCGAGCATGAGGCTGGCTGCGATGAGCTGGTAGATCGTGAGCGTGAGGCCGATGGTGACGATGTCAGTGCCGAGCTCCTGCTGGATGAGCGGCAGGACGGTGACGACGGCGCTCGCGTTGATCGTGGAGAGGAGGCCGCTCGCGCCGATGGCGGTGAGGGCGAGCCATTTGGTCCGGCCGGGGACGATCGAGATGTCGATGTGGCTAGAGGTTAGCTACGGCGTCGCATGGCCGTTGCTGCGAGCGCTCGGAATTCCTCGCGCATTGCGTCAGCTTGGCGCCTTATGCGGCGGTGGTCGATGTCGGGCGCGTCATCGTCGCCAATCTTCTTCCGGCCTGGCACTCGCACGCGCCGTTGGTAGAATTGTTGTCGTTCCTGACCCGGTAGCTCAGTGGATAGAGCGCTTGCCTACGAAGCAAGAAGTCGCGAGTTCGAGTCTCGCCCGGGTCGCGGGTTGCTCCATTAAGGCGCGAGACCCCGTAGCTCAGCGGATCAGAGCAGCACCCTTCGAAGGTGTTGGTCGCGCGTTCGAATCGCGCCGGGGTCGCCGACGAGCGAAACGGACACGTCCTCGGAGATCCGCCTGGTGATGTGCCTGCGTGCGTTGGTCATTCGTCGGTGGCAATTCGCGCAACGCACCTCGCACTTCGCGATCTCAGCTTCGATCCTCGCCCAGGAACAGCCGCCTCCCACCATCCGTGAGACGTCTTGGATCTTCTCGCCACGAACGTGGTCGAATTCCAGCACAGCCGGATCCGTCTCACCGCAGTCGAGGCATGAGTGGGTTTCGAAGTATTCGGCGATACGCGCGCGATTCGCTGCGACGACAGCGATTTGATTCCTTCGGATCCTCCGCATCTCCCGTACGTGATTCTTCTGGTGGTGCTGGGCTTTGTACTTAGAGAGGCACGCCTTGCACCACGTCTGGAGCCGGTTTGAGTTGCGACCTCGGCGAGGAAACTCGGTCCAAGGTTTCAGGCACAAGCACTTACGACAACGGAGCAGCTCGGTCGTGCCGACGAACCAGCGGGTCCGTCTGCGCGATGGATCGACGGGTGAAACCTGTGCGACGCGGCGGCATGGCTTGCACTGTGTGCGTCTCTTCCCCGTGTCAGAGCGAAGGTCGAACTCGTGGATCGACCTGGTCTCTCCGCAGGTCCGGCATGTCCGAGTTTCATCCACGATCAGGTCTCCGAGTTCAATACCGGTATCGAACAGATATTCTAACAAGTCGCAGCTTCATGCGCAACCGATCTCACGGTACGAGGCGGAGTTCGCTACTCAGAGCGAGAAGACGAAACACCGGGTCCAGCCGCTACGCTCCCGCGCGTGCGTGACGATCACGATTCACTCGAACGTCTTCTCCGTCTCGTTCCGTACTTTCGTGATCTCGACCGCGTGAGCCTTGCCCGCCTCGCGGGTGCGCTCGAGCCGATCGATGTGAAGGCCGGCACCGAGATCACGAGAGAGGGCACCGAAGCGCACGAGCTGTATCTGCTCGAGCGCGGCGAGGTCTCCGCGGCCGTGCATTCGCCGGACGGCGCGGTCGAGGTCGGGCAGGTGAGCGCCCCCGGAACGTTCGGCGAGATGGGTCTCCTGCTCTCGCGGCGCACGGCGACGGTCCAGGCGACGACAGACGCGCGCGTCTGGCGTCTCCCGCGCGAGCGCTTCGAGCAGCTCGTGCGCGAGCGCCCGGAGATCGGCCTGCGCGTCGCGACCGCGCTCGCCGACACGCTCGATCGCCGCCAGCGCGCGCTCGTCGGCGCACCGCAGCTCGAGGAGGCGCGTCCGCTCGTCCTCGACGCGCGTCCAGCTCGGCGCGCGCTGCGGTCCCGCGTGCTCGGGGCGCTCGCTGCCGTCGCCGTGCCGCTCGCGCTCTGGTCGCTCCCACCACCCGACGGTCTCAGCGTGCAGGGCTGGCACATCCTTCTCGTGCTCGTCGGTGCGGGTATCGCGTGGCTATTCGAACCGGTGCCCGACTTCGCGGTCGCGCTCGCGATGGCCGGCGCGTGGGGCACCCTCGGTCTCACGTCGGTGGCCACCGCGTTCAGCGGATTCGCGTCATCGTCGTGGGTCCTCGCGCTCGGTGCGCTGGCGCTGGCCGCGGCGATGCTCCGGTCGGGGCTGCTCTTCCGCGCCGCACTGACGCTGCTGCGCGCGTTCCCGGCCACGCATACCGGCCAGATGCTCGCGCTCCTGTTCGGCGGGGTCGTCCTCACGCCGCTCGTGCCGCAGTCCGTCGCGCGCGTCGCCGCGATCTCTCCGATCGCGCACGAGCTGTCGCGCGCGCTGGGGCACGCGCCACGCAGCCGCGGCAGCGCGTCGCTCGCGTTCGCCGCACTCATCGGCTACTGGTACTTCTCGAGCGTCTTCCTCACGGGATTCGCCACGAATTTCTTCGTCGTCGGTCTGCTCACGCCCGAGGAACAGCTGCGCTTCGGCTGGCTCGGCTGGCTCGCAGCGGCCCTGCCGGTCGGGCTCGTCTGCCTCGTCGGCGCGCTCGTGGTGCTGCTCGTCATGCTGCGACCCGAAGCGAGCGCCGAAGTCTCCGCGGAGACCATCCGCCGGCAGACCCGCATCCTCGGCCGGCTCTCGCGTTCCGAGCGCATCGCGCTGGCGGGCCTGGCCGTCCTCGTCGTCGGACTGGTCGCGCAGCCCGTGCTGCGTATCGAGGCCGCATGGCTCGCGATCGCCGCCCTCGTCATCGTGAGCGCCGGCGTGATCGACCGCGAGCGCTTCCGCAGCTCGGTCGACTGGGGCTTCCTGACGTTCCTCGGCGTCGTGCTGGGCTCGGGCGCGGTGCTGCAGAGCGGCGGGGTGGACGCCTGGTTCGCTCGTCTGCTGTTGGAGGGTACGAGCGCGGTGCGGTCGCCGGGTCTTCTGGTGATCGTGTTCGCCGTCCTCGTCACGGCGAGCCGGATCGTTCTGCCGAGCCGCCCCGCGATCGTGCTGCTGAGCCTGGCGCTGGTGCCCGCCGCGCCGGCTCTCGGCATCTCGCCCTGGGTGTTGGGATTCGTCGTGCTCGTCGCGTCGAATGTGTGGGTGCTTCCGTATCAGGGACTCGAATACCTGATCGCGCGCGACGCGACGGGCGGGGAGGCCTTCGACGATCGTCAGGGGATGCGGATCGGCGCTGCGCTCACGGTGATCCGTCTCGTCGCGATCGCGCTCGCCGTTCCGGTATGGCAGGCCGCGGGTCTGGTGGGCCGCTAGTACGGGTGGCTGAGGACCTCTGTGACGCGCATCGTGAGCAGCGCGGCCGCCACGATGATCGCGAACGCGATCAGCGCGACACCCAGCACGAGCTGCACTGCTTCGTCCGCCTTCCGCTGCTTCTGTTCGGGCGTCTCCGTGATCTCCACGCGCTCATTAACGCGCACGACGCGCGCGAACGCGCTCCCTCCGCCGGGGGGAGCGTTAGGTGTGCGAGTCGGACCGATCCCTAACTGACGCTCGCGACGGCGCGGTCGGCGAGCTCATCCGCGAGCGCGACCGGCGTGAGTCTCCCGCGCGGCCGGTACCACTCGTATGTCCAGTTACACATCCCGATGATCGCGAGCGCCGCGATCTTGGGATCGCTCACCGAGAGCTCCTTCCG
>DATEDV010000422.1:0-2120 GCA_035281485.1 Candidatus Limnocylindria bacterium
CGATGCTCGTCCACCAGATCACGGACGTGTCGTGCGACATGGCGCACTTCGACACCTGGTCGTGGACGAGCCGGACCGGCCGCGAGCAGCTGCCCGAGCACCCGCCGACGTTCCTCGCGGCCTGCGGCGGCTGAAAGGCCGTCGATAAATCGGGTCACTCGCACGGCGAGGGCGCGGCTTCGCAGCGGCGCCGGCCGAGAGATTCCGCTTAGGAAGGCAGGAAGCGAGGAACGGAGCCCGTGCTCGCTGCACGCGGCGCACGATCCGGCGGCGTCAGCCGGCGAGCGTCGTGAGGTGCTGGGTGAGGTTCGAGGTGATCGCGTAGAGGAGCGCCACGCAGCTCGTCTTCTCGATGCCCCTCACGAGGAACTGACGGAGGCCGAAGCGGCCGGCGAGCTGCGCGTTAGTCCACTCGCAGAGGCCGGCCCGAGCTCTGTAGAGCCGCTTGGCTTCGTCCGTCTCCATCCTCGCCTTCCACTCCGCGATCGCCGTGTTGCCATTCGGGCCGCTGGCTCGCGTTCGGGCGGGGACCGAGATCAGCGTCTGGACGCCAGCCTTCGCGGCGGCTGCGATCGCTTCGTGGTTGGCGTGGTTCGCATCGGCGAGCACGGTGCCGGGCAGCTCGCCCGTGCGCGCCTCGATCTGCGCGAGCATCGGCGTGAGCGCACCCATGTCGCTACCGACGTTCGTGACGTCGACGGCGACCACCGTCCGCGGGCCGCCGAGCTCGGAGCCGGCAGTCGCCGTGCGGACGTTCATCGCGGGACGAAAGCCGCCGTCGCCCATCTTCATCACGCGCGCCTCGGCGTCGGTGGTGGAGGCGCGGGCCGGTGACGCGGACGGCTTCCGGTCTTCTTGGAGCTCGCGGACGGTCGAGATGGCAGCTTCGACCCGGTCCTGGAAGTCACGCGCGCCACGCTCTCGCGCAGCCCTCTGTGCGCGCGAGAGCTCGGGGTCGTCGGCCTCGGCCAGGACGGCTTTCAGGTGCAGTGCGGCTTGCTCGCGGCACTCGAGGAGCGAGGCATCGCGACGGAACGACGGCGCCGACGCCGCAGCTCGCACGCGCATCCCATCGAGCGCGACGAGGCGCAGCGAGAGCACCCCCTTGTGCACGAGCGCCCCGAGGATGTCGGTCATCAGCGCGTCCAGCGCTGCGCGGTGGCCGATCCGAAACCGAGACAGCACGTGGTGGCTCACCGCCACGTCGCCCACGATCCAGCCGAACGAGCGGTCCGTGCTCACGAGCCGCTCGATCTCCCGGGCGCTGCCGATGCCTCGCGATATCGCGTAGGTCCACAGAGTCAGCAGCATCTGGGGAGAATGGGTCGGCCGGCCGGCGTGCCCGTCGAGCGACTTGGCGGCGCTCAGGAACGCGCCGAGCTCGAGCGTGCCGAGCACGTGCCATAGAACACGCGCGGGGTGCTCGGGCTCGAGCGCATCGACGGGCATCTCGAAGCGGATGACGCCCTGGCTGCGCTCGGGCTCCGTGGTTCTCGGCTTGGTCATCTCGATCCGATCGGACGCCGCCCGCTTTCTTGGGTCGAAGCGTCAGTCGCGCGTGGCTCGCAACGTCTTCTCCTTCATGGCGCTGGAGCACGAAGAGCTGACGGGAGCGATCATCGGAGCGGCGATCGCGGTACATCGCGAGCTCGGACCCGGATTCGTGGAGAGCATCTACGAGAGCGCGCTCGTCATCGAGCTCGAGGCGCGAGGCATCCCGCACACGCGGCAGCTCGTCGTCCCGGTCAGTTACCGAGGCGTCGTCGTCGGCACGCACCGCCTCGACCTCTTCGTCGAGGACACCATCGTCGTCGAGCTGAAGGCCGTCCGGGAGATCGCGGACGCGCACTTCGCGGTCGTACGGTCGCAGCTGTGCGCGAGCGGCTGCCGCCACGGGCTCATCCTCAACTTCGCCAAGCCCACGCTCGAAGTGAAGCGAGTCGTGGCACCCGAACGCTCCGTTCCTGCCTTCCTCCCTTCCTAAGCGGAACTTCTGGATCGACGGCCGTCGCGCGACCGGGCGCCGCCGATTTAGCGACAGCCTTTGAGCAGTCACTGAGCGAACTCGATCGCGATTTCCGGATCGAGAGATCCACGGATCGAACTCTGGATCTCTCGAT
>DATEDV010000423.1:0-2802 GCA_035281485.1 Candidatus Limnocylindria bacterium
TTCGCGCGGCCGCGGATCGATGAGTCGCTCTACCTGAAGACCTTGGCGCGTCCGCGCAGGGCCTGATCGCACGCCGTCCCACTGAGCGACCAATCTCGCAGTCGCGTTTACCGATCGTTGAGTCGGATACCGGGGCGGTCATCGGTACCGTTGGACGGACTCGTTATCTGAGATCCACTCAGTGTTTCGGAGGGTCCCATGTCCTTCCGCCGTCTCATTCCTCTCGCCGCGGCCGTGTTGCTCCTCGTCGCGACGAGCGTCGTCGCGCCGGTCCCGGACCGAGCGCAGGCCCAGGAGGTGCTCGATCCTGCGCACAACATCCCGCTCCCGTGCGAAGCCGTGTCAACGCCGGGGCTGCTGCCGCGGAGCGCGCGCGATCTCCAACACGTCGCGAACATCTGCGGGTTCGTCGGGACCGATCTCGAGTTCCAGTCGCGCGTCGACGCGAGCGGCGCGACGCGCGACTACGTGTTCCTCGGGACGATGGGCGCGGGCCTGCGTATCTTCGACATCACCGATCCGGAGCATCCGACCTTCGCCGGCGCGTACACCGATCCCGGCTGGCAGAACGACGTCCAGGTCCGCGGCGATCTCGCCGTCATCGGCTTCGACCCGGTCAGCGGCGCAGCCCCGACCGCGTCTCTCTGCCTGCGCGCGAAGGGTGCCAGCGGCGGCGAGGACCTCGTGCGCCTCCTGTACGACACCGCGAGCGCGACCTTCACGACGCAGCTCATCGACTGTGTGTCGCATTCGCCCGGCGGCGGTGCGCATAACTCGACCTTGCATCCGGACGGGCAGTGGCTCGCGGTCTCGAATCCCCGCGGCCACGGCTCGGTCGACGTCGTGGACCTGCGTGGCGCGACGCCCGTGCTGCGCTACCGGATCGTGCAGAACGGGACCCTGACGCACGCGAACTGCGTCCTTCCGGCGCCGGGACGGTGCGTCTCGACGGGCCGCGACGGCACGTGGAGCCCGCACGACATCCACTTCTCTCGCGACGGTCGCACCATGTACGTGGCCGCCGTCGGCAACGACACCGTCCTGGTCGACGTGCGCGATGTGCTCGTCGGCGGCGTGCGCATCGTGTCGGTGGTCCCGAACGACCGCAACGGCGACGGTGGCGTGGCCGATGACGCGCACGACATCTCGATCTCCCATCAGTCCGACGTCACGCCCGACGGGAAGATCCTCATCGTCACCGACGAGCGTGGCGGTGGCCTCCAGGAGACCCGCTGCAACACCGACCCGAGCGGCGTGATCGGCGGAGCGCACTTCTGGGCGCTCGGCAGCATCGGCGGTCAACCCGCCTCACAGGGGGCGAGTCCCGCCACGCCCAAACGGCTCGGCGCGTGGTTCTATCCGGCGCCGCCGCTGGCTCCGGATCCGCTCGACCCGACCCTTCGCGGACTCGTCCCCTTCGGTCGTGGCGAGCGCGGCTGCACGATCCACGTCCTGCGGATAGGCGGCAACGGCTCGTCGTCGCCCGGCCCCGCAGCGGGCGGTCTCGACGGCGTGTCCCGTCTCTCCGCACGGCAGTTCTCCGTGGCCCACTACGGGGCGGGTGTCTGGCTCGTCGACTTCTCGAAGCCGGCGTCGTCGAACGATCGGATCGCGGAGAGCCCGCTCACGACGTGGGGCAACACCATCGGCTGGAACGTCATGCCCGGCGCCGACACCTGGTCGGGGAAGGAGTACAAGGGCTACGTGTACGCCGGGGACATGGCCCGGGGATTCGACGTCTTCCGGATCACGCCATGCGTCGCGTCAGCCTGCAAGAAGAAGGACGGCTGACCTGGGGGTCCGCGCGGCCTAGCGCATCGGTATCCTCGCGCCGCATGTCAGAAGAGCTGCTCCTGTGGCGCGACTTCAACGTCAGCCTCGTCGCGGCCTCCGCCGGTCTGCTCGGGCTGCTGTTCGTCGCGCTGTCGATACACGTTCGCGCTCTCAGCGCGCGCGGCAATGCCGAGCTGCGCGCGGTCGCGCGCACCGTGTTCCTGGGCTATGTCGTCTCGCTCGCGATCGGCTTCCTCGCGCTCGTGCCACAGAGCCTGAGCGCGTTCGGCTACGAGCTCGTCGGCGTGATCCTCGCGGCGGCGCTGCCGTTCGCGGCCGCCGCGCGGAGCGGACTGCGCGCGACCGGGATCGGCTACGACCGGCAGGTGACCGTGCTGCAGTTCGTCGCCGGCTTCGCGCTCTTCGCCGTGTCGATCGCCGCGGCCATCGGCGTCGTCCTCGGCGAATCCACCGCGCTCTACTTCGTGGCGGGGATCGGCGTTGTCAGTCTGGTGTGGGGCGTCTTCAATACCTGGGAGCTGATCTTCCGCGTGCAGCGCGCCGACGACTTGTAGCGCCGCGGATCAGGCCGGTGTATTCGCGCATTCCTCGCTCGCCCCACGCGCCGCGCTCGCGAGCTGCGAGCGAGCCGCGTCGAGCCGCTCGATCGGCAGCAGCAGGCTGTCGTTCACGCGCTCGCGCACCTCGCTGGCGGTGCGTCGCGCGATGCGGCGCGCCCAGCGGCGTCCCAGCCAGCCGGCGTGCAGTCGCAGCAGCTGCGCGAGAAGGAAGCCGATGACGAGCGTGATCGTGAGCAGCACGACCGGGGTCGGCATCGGTCCGATGTACGGGACCTCGATCGATCCGACCGGCGCGGCGTCGATGAGTAGCAGCGCGCCGAACCAGATCGCGCAGAAGATCAGGACGGCCGTGACCGCGTACTGCGCCAGGCCGATGACCGACCAGAACCAGCTCGTCGGCACGCGGAACTCGCTGGACTCCGCGGCGAGCGACCGATCGACCGTCTCC
>DATEDV010000424.1:0-3577 GCA_035281485.1 Candidatus Limnocylindria bacterium
GGCCGCCGCCATCAATGCCGGGATCGGAGCGAGCTGCGCGCCCATGTGATCCGTGACGAGCAGTACGTCGTACCCGAGGTCCTCCGCGCGGCGTGCGACATCGCGCCAGTGCGAGCCGCTGCGAGTGAACCGTGCGGTCACCGCGAAGCGGAACGGCCGTGTCACCACGGCGAGTTTACGGACGTGCGCTCGCTCGCTCGCCGCTGAACACGCGCTGAAAAACGGCGAAGGTGCCCGCGACACACGTCCTTGTCCCTTCGTTTACTTGAAGTAGTGAGGAAGGTCTCCCTGGCGCTCGTGGCCGTCTTGGCCGTTGCCTGGCTCCCCCAGCAGTCGGTGTCGAGGGAGCCCGAGGCGATCATGCCCGGCGGCGGCGAGTTCCGCGCCTACTGGGTCGACGCATTCGGCGACGACCTGTTCGACGCGCCGCGTATCGACGCGATCGTCGCTGCGACGAAAGCCGCGAACATGAACGCGATCGTCGTGCAGGCCGTGCGTCGCGGCGATTGCTTCTGCAATCGCGCGTCGGTGCCGCGGACCGAGCAACCGGGCGTCGCGCCGTTCCCGTTCGATCCGCTCCAGACGCTCATCGACAAAGCGCACGCACAGGGCATCGAGGTCCATGCCTGGGTCATCGCGATGGCCTTCTGGCGCAGCGGCGGCCAGCCCGAGGTGCCGGCCGCGCCGAACCACGCGTTCAACCTGCACGGTCCCAGCGCGAGCGGCTACGCGAACTGGCTCATGTCGCGCGACGACGGCGTGATGCAGTCGGGCTCGGACTGGCTGGTGGATCCCGGGCATCCCGACGCCGCGCAGTGGGTCGTCGACACGGCGACGAGCATCGTCCGGAACTACGCCGTCGACGGCATCAACCTCGACCGCATCCGCTACCCCGACGGCAACAGCCAGGTCGGGGTCCCAACGTGGGGCTACAACCCCGTCGCCATCGCACGGTTCCAGCAGGCGACCGGACGCACCGATCGCCCGGTCGCCTCCGATCCGCAGTGGGCGCAGTGGCGCCGCGATCAGGTCACGGGCATCGTGCGGAAGGTCTACATCGAGAGCTACGCGATCCGGCCGAGCGTCCGCGTGAGCGCGGACACGATCACCTACGGGAACGGACCGCAGTCGACGGGCGGCTGGGAGAGCTCGCGCGCGTACAAGGAGCAGCTCCAGGACTGGGATGGCTGGATGCAGGAAGGCATCCTCGACCTGAACATCCCCATGAACTACAAGCGCGATCAGACGAGCCCGAGCGACCAGCGGCGCATGTATCAGGAGTGGAGTGACTTCGCGAAGGACCGTCAGTACGAGCGCCAGGCGGTGATCGGATCGGCGCCCTACCTCAACGACATCGCCGCGACGGTCCGGCAGGTCCGTACCGCGGTCGCGCCGTCGAGCGCGGGCAACTACGGCGCGGGCTGGGTCGGCTACTCGTACCGCACACCCGACTCCATGACCGACGCCGGACAGCGCAGCAGCGCGGCGAGTCGCGCCGAGCTCGAGCGCGCGCTCACGCAGGTCTCCTCCTACGACCCGCTCACGCCGCCGGTCTTCGCGACCAAGACGAGCGTCCCACCGATGCCGTGGAAGACGCAGCCGACGACGGGGCATCTGCGCGGGATCGCGATCACCGACGACGGCACCGTGCTCGCGCAGACGTCGGTGCTGCTGTTCTCCGTGTCGAGCGGCGCGATCGTGCGCTCCGCGAAGACGGACGGAAAGGGCTGGTTCGCGTTCGTGGATCTGGCGTCGAACAACTACCGCGTCGACGCCGCGGGCCAGACGCTCGGGTTCGCGGACGTCATCAACGGCCGCCTCACGACGCTCGGTCAGGCGACGCCGAGTCCCTCACCCACACCAACGCCCACCGCAACACCCGCGCCGACGCCCACCCCGTCACCCTCACCCACGCCCCCCGCGGGCGGGTGCACGGGGAGCGTCGGACCGGGCATCGCTCCGCCGGCTAACGTGCGGAGCGGGATCGGCGGCTTCCACGCCTCGTGGTACGGCCAGAGCGGTTATCCAACGCTGTGCCCCGGTCAGACGTCGACGGCCGTGGTCGCGTACCACAACAGCGGATCGTTCGGCTGGGTCTCGGGTCGCATGGGCGAGGTCGCGTACCTCGGCACGTGGAAGCCCGAGCCCGGACAGGACATGCCGACGCCGCTGGGCGGTGACGGCACGAACGGGTCGCCGAACACCGCGTGGCCGCGCTACAACCGCATCGCGGTGCAGCCGGCGCCCTACGTCGGCCCGGGTCAGGTCGCGTGGTTCCAGTTCACGATCCAGGCGCCCACCACGCCCGGGACCTATCGCCTCTACCTCCGGCCGCTCGTCGAGGGCGCGCAGTGGATGGAGGACTACGGCGTGTTCTGGGTGGTCACCGTCAAGTAGCCGCGCCCTCCGCGACCGTCGTCTCGCGCTCGTAGCGCGGCAGCTCCGGCGCCCAGATCGCGACCGCGATCGCCGCGAGCACGCACGCGAGACCGCCGCTGATGACGGCGAACTGCGGCGATACCAGCGCAGCGACCGCGCCGGCGCGGACCTGCCCCAGATGCGGCCCGCCGATCACGAAGAGGCCGTTGATCGCCGTGAGCCGCCCGCGCAGCTCCTCCCGCACGACGGTCTGCAGGATCGTATGGCGGAAGATCGCGCTCAGGACGTCGGCGGCTTCGGCGATCGCGACGAGCACGAGCGCGAGGAGGAACAGTCCCTCCGTCATGAGACCGAAGGCGGCGATCGCGATCCCCCACGCCACGACCGCGAGCAGGACGGCGATACCCGGCCGCCGCACATGCGACACCCAACCCGAGGTCACGGCGGCGATGAGCGCGCCAACACCCGGCGCCGCGAAGAGCAGACCGAGACCCTGCGCACCGACCTTGAAGACCTGTTCCGCGTAGAAGGGCATCAACGCGCGCACCGAACCGAACAGCATCGCGAGCAGATCGATGACCATGGACGACAGGAGCAGCCGGTTCCGCGTCACATAGCTCACACCCTCGACGAGCGAAGCGAAGACGGACTGCGGGAGCGCCACCGGCTGCCGCGGCGCCCTGAGGGCCACGGCGGCGCCTATCGCCGCCGCGAAGCTCAGCGTGTCGAGCCAGTACGCCGCGGCGATGCCCAGCGAGGCGATCACCACGCCGCCGACGGCGGGGCCCACGATGGCCGCGGTCGAGTGGAGCATCTGGTTGAGCGCGATGGCGGCGGGAAGCTCCGAGCGGTCGACGAGCGTCGGGACGAGCGACCCGCGAGCTGGCTGATCGATCGCGGAGAATGACGCGGCCACCGCGGTCAGCCCATAGAGCACCCACAGCTCCGTGATGCCGGCCCCCGTCACGAGCGCGAGCGCGAGCGAGGTCAGCGCAAGACCGCTCTGCGTCGCGATGAGCACGCGACGGCGGTCCATCCGATCCGCGAGCACTCCGCCGATGAGCGGAAGGCTGATGAGCGGGATGGCTTGGAACAGGCCGATGAGGCCGACGTGGAACACCGAGCCTGTGAGCACGTAGATCTGGTAGGGCAGCGCGACGAGACGGATCTGCGTGCCCGCGCTCGAGACCAGCTGCCC
>DATEDV010000425.1:0-2326 GCA_035281485.1 Candidatus Limnocylindria bacterium
CATCTGCACTTCTCCGTGCTGCGCGGCGGCGAGCCGGTGGATCCGCTCTCGCTCATCGCCGCGCGTTAGCGCTGCGCTGCGCGGGCTTCGATCAAGACGACGACCAGGGGTGCGATCGTGAGGATCCCGAACGCCATCCCGAGCGCCGCGCGTACGACGCCGAAGTAGATCTCAGGCGAGAGCGCACGAGCGAGGTCAGCCGCGGCGGGCACGTCGGGTAGACGGGCGAACGCGAGCGCGCCGACCACTGCCGCCGCGAGGGCGTTACCGACGACCCAGATGCCCAGCAGGCGCGCCGGTGCGTTGCGCAGCGCGAGCACCACTGCCTGCGCGCCGCTCATGCCAGCGCCGAGCGGAAGGCTCAGGATGCCCGCCGTGATCCAGGTCTCGCCGGCCCTGGTGGACACCGCGCCGAACAGCGGAACGATGGCGATCGTCATTGCGATGCCCAAGCCCATCGCCGTCAGCGCCGTCCACGCGAGTGCCTCGCGCCACGTGCGGCTCACGGCTGCAGATTGCATAGCACCGAGGACGAGACCGAAGAGCGGAACAGCTATCACGAAGGACGAGCGCGACATCAACGGGGTGGCCAGCAGCCCCGCCATCCCGTTCGCGCAGATCCAAAACGCCATCCGCGCTAGGTCCCAACCGCCGAGGACCGCGGTCGCCGGCGTCTTCATGGCTGGCTACAGCGGATGCAGCGCGCGCAGGAACTCATCGGCGAATGCCGCGATCGGCCGTAGGAAACCGTCCGGCTGCACGCCACTGACGAGAAGCGCAGCGAACACCAGCGCGCCGACGATCCCGGCGATCGGCCTCGGTTCCACGCGCCAGCGGTCCGGCGCGGTCCTGAAGATGGCCATCGCCGCGCGTAGCTGTGCCAGGAGCACGCCGAGCGTGGCGAGCACCAGAGCGGTACCCATCCAGCCCGAGAAGGAGTACGCGATGAGCTCGACGAAGAAATGCCCGGGGAACGCGACGAGCGGTGGGGCGCCGATCATCGCGAAGCCGCCGACGACGAACGCGAGCGCGGCGAGCGGCGCGGTCGTCGCGCTGGGCCGGTCGGCGCCGGCACGGCGCTCGAGCGTCCCGGCCGCGAGCAGCTGCTGCGTCGCGGCGAGCCCTGTCACGAGCGCGATCGACATCGAGCCGATGATCCCCGGACCGGACAGCGTCGCGATCCCCACGAGCGAATGGCCGAGGTTGGCGATGACCGAATACACCGCGACGCGGCGCAGCTCGGTCGTACCGCTCGCGAGGAACGCGCCGCCGAGCGCGGACGCGATGCCCAGCGACAGCAGCAGGTCCTGCACCTTTCCGATCGCCACGATGGCGGGGAGGAGGCCGGAGAGGACGAGGATCTGCGCGAAGGCGATGAACGTCGTCGGGACGAGCACGCCGAAGTAGAGCGCAAGCGCCGTGGCCGGGACCTCCGATGCGAGGAGCGCCGCGTGCGTGTGGAAGGGGATCGCCGCGAGCTTCAGCGCGAACGCCACCACCAGGATCACGACCAGCAGGACGAAGGTCGAGGGCGGCTGATCGCGCCCCAGCCCGCCCGACAGCGCGAGCGCCGCGATGCCCAGGCATCCGCCGAGCGCGACGAAGCTGAAGTGGCGGTACGCGGCCTCGGCGCTGCGGTTGCGGTGCACCTGGAACGTGAAAGAGCCGACGGGAACGAGAAGACCGAGAAGGAGCGCGGCGTATATCGCGATCGGTGTAGCGAGCACGAGCACCGCAAGAACGACCGCCGCCACGGTCAGCGCCGTCGGGAAGAAGTTGTATGCCGGCTCGTCGACCCACACCGCGAGCACCATCAGGCAGAGCGTTCCGAGAAGCACCATGGCCGCGAGGCGCCCCAGCTCCGAAAGATGCCAGGGGAGCTCCAGCACCTCGCCGGAGGCACCCTGGGGCAGCAGCGCTACGACCGCGATCGCGCCCACGAGCGCGGCGAGGGTCATCGTGCCGACCACGGCGAGGCGCTTGCGCACGCCGAAGGCTGCCAGCGCCGTGATGCCCAGCAGCGCGATGGTCTCGATCACGCTTCGCGCGCCGCGCGCTGGTTGACGATGAGGAACGCGCCGGCGAGCGCGACGACGACCTGCAGCCAGGACAGCATGAGCGTCAGTGCCAGCTGCGGACCGGGGACGAGTCGCACCAGCAGCTGTGTCCCGGTGAGCATGAGCAGCGCTCCCAGCGAGCCGCGCACGGCTCCGCGCGCCGTGAGCAAGATCGCGATCCCGGACGAGAGCAGCCAGAACGCGGCGACCTCGGTGGTGACCCCGCTCGGATCGGGACCGAGAAGGGCCGTGTTGATCTCATCACCGGT
>DATEDV010000426.1:0-6838 GCA_035281485.1 Candidatus Limnocylindria bacterium
CGCCAGGTCCTGGTCAATCTCATGGCGAACGCCGTGAAGTTCACCGAACACGGCGGCGTCACCGTGCGCGCGAGCGTGGTGGACGGCTGGATCACGATCGCGGTCGCGGACACCGGCGTGGGGATCCCGCCTGAGGCGCAGACGTACATCTTCGATGAGTTCCGGCAGGTCGACGCCTCGACGACGCGTCGCTACGGTGGCACCGGGCTTGGGCTCGCGATCTCGAAGCGCCTCATCGCCCTGCACGGTGGCCGCATCTGGGTCGACAGCACGGTCGGCATCGGCAGCACGTTCCTGTTCACGCTGCCGGTACGCGTGCGGGCCACGGCGCTCAGCGATGGCGGGCTCACGGGCGCGGCGGCGGCGCGGTCATGAGCGTCGCTCGCGTGCTGGTGATCGAGGACGAGGCGAACAACCTCGACGTCGCGCAGCGCATCATCCGCGCGGCTGGCCACGAAGCGCTCGTCGCGACGGACGGTCAGAGCGGCATCGACCTGGCGCGTGCGCAGAAACCCGATGCGATCCTCGTCGACCTGCTCCTGCCGCGGGTGGACGGCTGGACGGTCACACGCACGCTCCGCGAAGAGGCCTGGGCAGCGCGCATCCCGATCATCGCCGTGTCGGCGCTCGCGATGCAGCAGGATCGCCAGCGCGCGATCGACGCGGGCTGCGACGACTTCGTCTCGAAGCCGTACGCGCCGGCCGAGCTGCGCGCGGTCCTCGCGCGCTTCCTCCCCGAGAGCTCGGTGACGGTGGTCGCCGGGACCAAGCGGCAGGAGGCGGCGGCCGCGCCGACGGTCCGCCTCGGGACCGTACTGGCGGTCGACGACGAGCCGGCGAACCTGGACTTCCTTTCGCGCCGCCTCATCGCGCTCGGTTGCGCCGTGCTGCAGGCGTCGAGCGGCGAGCAGGCGCTGGCGATCGCCGAGCGTGAGAACCCCGACCTGATCCTGCTCGATGTGATGATGCCGGGCATCGACGGCTGGGAGACGTGCCGGCGACTCAAGAAGAACGAGGGCACAGCCGGGATCCCGGTGATCTTCGTCACGGCGGCCGACCAGACCGAGGACGTCGTCAAAGGCTTCGAGGCCGGTGGCGTGGACTACATCGCAAAGCCGGTCGAGGCGCTCGAGCTCGCGGCACGCGTCCGCAGCACGCTCTTCACGAAGCGACTGCAGGACGAGCTTCGCGCGAGCAACCAGGAGCTGCGCAAGGTCGAGCGCTCGCGGCAAGAGCTCATCGGCATGCTCGGTCACGACATCCGCAACCTCGCCAACAGCGTCGTGGCCTTCCTGCAGCTCGTCGGGATGGGTCAGCTCGATCCCGCACGACCCGAGTTCGCCGAGCTGCTGGCGCTATCGGAGTCGAACGTCAGCGAGATGCTCCGAATGGTCAACGCGCTCCTCGACGTGTACAAGCTCGAGGAGGGCCGTCTCGAGGCGATCCCGCAGGCGATGCGTCTTGAGGAGCTCGCGCGCAAGAGCATCTCGCAGGTGAAGCCCGAGGCTCGCGCGAAGAACATCACCGTCACGAGCGAGGTCGGCGACGCGACGGTATTCGTCGACGACGGGCTCATCGTCCGCGTGCTCACGAACCTCCTGGCCAACGCGGTGAAGCACACGCCCTCCGGTGGCAAGGTCCGCATCGAGGCGCGCAGGGCCGACGATGGCGCGGACTTTGTGCTCGTGCGTGTCGTCGACACCGGACCGGGCATCGCGGCACAGGACGCTCCGAACGTTTTCGACCGCTTCTATCAGGGCGGCAGCGGTCGGAGCCGCGGCGGGACGGGCCTCGGCCTGGCGTTCTGCCGGCTTGCCGTGGCGCTGCACGGTGGGACCATCCGCGTCGCGAATCCCGGTCAGCCCGGAGCCATCATCGACATGACGCTGCCCGCCGCGGCCGCGGAGCGGGCCGTGTCGGCATGAAGAACATAGTCGTCAATGCCACGAGCGATGCCGCGCGACGCTACGAGCACCGGTTCCTGGTGAACGAGGCCGTCGCGCGTCTGGCGCTGCGCACCAGCGGTACGTACCTGCCGCTGGACCGCGACGACCGCCCGTACCAGTGGTCGACGACCGCGTACCTCGACAGCTACGACTGGCGCATCTTCCGCGCCGCCGAGGCCGGCCAGGCGCTTCAGCTCCGCGTCCGCGAGTATCACAGGACGCGGCCGAACGAGATCCTGGCTGGTGGGAACGTGTATCTCG
Source organism: Candidatus Limnocylindria bacterium (assembly GCA_035281485.1). Lineage (GTDB taxonomy): Bacteria > Chloroflexota > Limnocylindria > P2-11E > P2-11E > CF-39. The sequence continues at coordinate 2,208 of DATEDV010000426.1, forward strand.
AAATGAAGGACGACTCGGCGAGCACCTCGTTCAAGGAGCGCTACGAGGTCCCGACGAACGCGCTGCCGTCGTATCTGCGCGGGGAGCAGAAGCTGCCGCGCGACGAGAACGGTCTGGTCGAGCGCGCCGAGCGCGCGATCGCCGCCGGCGTCCGACCCGTCGTCGTGACCCAATACAACCGTATCGCGTACTCCGCGCCCGATGGAAGCATGCGGATCACCGCGGACCACAACCTCATGTACCTCGCGGTCCCCTGGATCGCGAACGACGAGCGCTCGCTCCCGTGCCGGATCGGGCCGGTCATCGCACGCGAGCCGGGCGTCATCATCGAGGTGAAGTGGTTCCAGGATCTGCCGCGGTGGGCGGATGAGCTGTACTCCTACATCCGCGACCACATGGTGAACGAGCGGCCGTCGAAGTTCGTCGTCGCGCTGCGCCATCTGCTCGGTGAAGAGCAGAAGGGCCTCAGGCGATGAAGGACCTCACGGCGACGCTGCCGCCGGGAATGCCGACGACGCCGACGAGCGTCGTGGTCGTCGAGGACGACCCCGCGTCGGCCGATGTCCTTCAGCGGCGCCTGCAGGCGAACGGCATGAAGGTCGCCGTCGGCCGTGACGGGGGCGAGGGCCTCGCGCTGGTGCGTCAGATCGTTCCGGATCTCGTGCTCCTCGACGTGATGCTCCCCGACACCGACGGGTACGACGTGTGCCTGCGGATCAAGAGCGACGGTGCGATCGCGCACATTCCCGTGATCTTCCTCTCGGCGCGTGGCGAGGTCGTCGACAAGGTGCGCGGTCTGTCGTGTGGCGCTGCCGATTACGTGACGAAGCCGTGGAACGCGGCCGAGCTCCTCGCGCGCATCGATGCGGTCCTGCTGCAGGCGCGCAACGCGCGTCCGCCGCGTCTTGAGCCACCGATGACGCGCGCGATGCGCGAACGGCCGCTCGTCGCGATCGCGCTGCGGGACGGGGCGCGCCGGGCGACCGCCGAGCGGCTGCTGGCGCCGCGTTTCGACATCGCGAACGACGGCGCGGGTCCGGCGGACCTCATCCTCGTGGACGACGGCGTGACGCCGGACCCCGCGCTGGGCGATGGCGGCACCGCCGTCCTCGTGATCGCGAAGGGCCCGGAGACGCCCACCGGCGTGGAATTCGCGCGCCTTGACGCGGACCTTCCACGACATGCCGAGCTGCTCGTCCGAGAGACGCGGCTCGTGCGTGACATGGGCGCCGCCGCGGACGCCCTCATCACCCTCGCGACGGCGCTCGAGGCGCATGACCGCTTCATGATGGGTCACAGCGAGCGCGTCGCCGGCCGGGCCGTTGCCATCGCGGATCTGCTGGGCCTCGATCAGGCGGCGGTCGGCGCGATCCGGCTGGGCGCACTGCTGCGCGATATCGGGAACTCGAAGCTTCCGCCCGCGATCGTGCACAAGGCTGGCGAGCTCACCGCTCACGAACGCGAGGCCGTCGAGCGGCATCCCGTCCTCGGCGAGGAGCTGCTGCGCCATGTGTCGCCGCTCGCTCCGATCCTTCCGATCGTGCGGTGGCATCACGAGCGGCTCGACGGTGCCGGATATCCCGATCATCTGCCGGCGGAGAAGATCCCGCTGGAGGTCCGCGTCGTCAGCGTCGCCGATCGCTTCGAGGCGCTCCTCGTGGATCGCCCGGATCGACCCGCCGTCTCCGAGCCGGAGGCGGTGCGGATCCTCCAGGGAGCCGTCGGGCGCGGCGAGCTCGATCCCGCCGTCGTGGCCGCGCTCGCGGCTCAGGTGCGCTCCGGCGCGGCGGACAGCGCGAAGTGAGCGATCCGATCCGCGTGCTCATCGTCGACGACGAACGGCTCTTCGCCGAGCTCCTTCGTGTCGCGATGCGCGGCGCGGACGACATCGAAGTCGTCGGGGTCGCGCACGATGTGCGCAGCGCGCTCGCCGCGCTCGGAGACGCGCGGCCCGATGTGGTTCTCGCGGACTACCACATGCCCGACGGCACCGGGGCCGATCTTGCGCGGGCGGTGCGTCACTCTTTCCCGCACACCGCGATCGTCGTCCTCACCGGCGACCCCAGCGCATTCACGCTCGCGGACGTGGCGCGGTCGGGTGCGGCCGGCCATCTGACGAAGGAACGTGGATTCAGCGACGTCGTGGGAGCGGTCCGGTCGGCGGCCGCGGGCGAGGTGCTGTTCTCGTCGAGCGAGCTGCAGCGACTGCTGCTGTCGGAGCGCAGCGGACCCGCGACCGCGACGGAGCCGCTCACGCCACGGGAGCTCGAGGTCCTCTATCTGCTCGCGAGCGGTGCGAGCACCGCTGCGGCGGCCTCGTCGCTGGGGATCTCGACCGCGACGCTCCGGGCGCACGTGCAAGCGGTCCTGCGGAAGCTCGGCGCCCATTCGCGCCTCGAGGCGGTCGCCGAAGCGGCGCGTCTCGGTCTGGTGACGCTCGACTCCTGGACGCGCCAGGGCCCCTCCCCGCGCGGGGGGAAAGAGCTGGTCCGTGGCGCCTAACTCCCCGTGCCGGGGGGTCCCATGACACAGGACCCGTCTACCATCCGGCGAATGGCCAAGCTGCTCATCGCCGACGACCTCGTGCCCATCCGCCAGATGGTGCGTATCACGCTCTCGACGCAGGGCTGGACGATCCTCGAGGCGAAGAACGGCACCGAAGCGCTCGAGCTCGCACGGAGCGAGAAGCCGGACCTCGTCCTCCTGGACGTCGACATGGGGCCCGGGCCGAATGGCTTCGAGGTCTGCCGCACCCTGAAGTCGGAGGCCGGCACCAAAGACATCCCGGTCGTGATGCTCACGGCGCACGAGAGCGAGAGCGACAAGAAGACCGGCTTCTCGGTCGGCGCCACGCAGTACCTCACGAAGCCATTCGGGCCGCTGGAGCTCATCGACACGATTCGCGGGATCCTCGCGCACAGCTGACGCGGCCATGCCAGAGGACAGACCCGAGCGGATGTCGATCGAAGTGATCGAAGTCTCTCCCCGTATCGTGGTGCCGCCCGCGAGCTCGACCGTCGCCGGCGAGGTCTTCCGACAGCTGCTGCAACAGGCGATCCGCGTCGCGGACCAGGCGAACTCGCAGGCGGTACGCATGGCGAGCGACTTCGCGGAGGTCTACCGCCGCGAGCAGTCGGTCCGTCTCGACTTCGAGGCGAAGCTTCGCGAGATGCGGCTTCTCGAGCGACAGAGCACGCGCTACGCGGAGGACCTCGCGCAAATGCTCCGTAGCGAACGCGAACGCCGCGAGCAGCTCGAGCAGGCGCTCGAGGCCGAGCGTGTCGCGAACGAGGAGCTGCGCCGCACCGGGTTGCAGGGCATCAGCCACCTGCTGCTCGCGGCGACGATCAAGGACCAAACGACCGGTGCGCACCTGCTCCGAGTGCGGAAGTACGTCGAGGCGATCGGCACTCGACTTGGTCTACCGAAGCAGGTCGTCGAGGAGTTCGGATACTCGAGCGTGATGCATGACGTCGGGAAGATCCACACACCCGACCACATCCTGCAGAGCGAACACCACCTGTCCGCCGAGGAGTTCGACGTCATCAAGCAGCACTGCATCGATGGCGAGGTGATGCTGGGCACAGCGCGCTTCTTCGAGACGGCGCGCGGGATCGCCCGCGAGCACCATGAGCGTTGGGACGGTCGCGGCTACCCCGACGGCAAGAAGGGCGAGCAGATCTCGCTGGCCGCCCGCATCGTCTCCGTCGCCGACGTGTTCGATGCCCTCACCTCGAAGCGGCCGTACAAGACCGCCTGGACGATCGAGGAGGGCATGGCCGCGATCATCGCGGGCTCCGGCGCGCAGTTCGATCCGGCGGTGGTGGCGGTCTTCCAGTCGCTACAGGCCGACGGCAGCATCGAGCGCGTCAGGCAGGAAGTGGCGGGCGCGCAGCTCGACTGAGCTCCGTCCGGGTGCGCGGCGCGTAGAGGGAGCGCCGCGCCACCCACTCGCTCAAGGCTCCGGCGCGCGTGGCGTCACGAGCTCCTCCTCTCCTCGCATGAACGACGTCCCCGCGAGCGCGAGGCCGGCGACGGCGGCGACGAACGACCACGCGGCCCAGAAGCCGAAGGTCTGCACCGCGTAGCCCATCGCCGGCGCGCCGAGCATGACGCCGGCCGTGCCGCCGATCGCGGCGAGACCCTGTGCGGCGGCCGGTGCGCCGCGGAGGGACGCCGCCGCGGTGTTGAACACGGCGGAGTAGGGGATGCCGACGCCCGCACCGACCAGTGCAGCCCCCACCAGGGCGAGGGCCAGCGGTCTTCCGGGCAGGGCGAGGAGCGCGACGCCCGCGACGATCGCGATGTCCCCCAGGCGCATGACGTGTCGCGTCGGCACGTGCTCCCGAGCGAGCAGAAGACCACCCACCGGTCGCGCGACGACCGCCAGCATGAGCAGCAGCGAACCGAGCAGACCGGACAGCTCGAGCGGCAGCGCGAACTCGCGCAGCAGGTACACGGTGATCCACGTGCCCGACGCGATGCCCATTCCGAATCCGGCGGCGTGCTGGAGACTCGTGAGCCAGCAGTTGCCGCAGCGGAGCGCGTCCCGGATGTTGCCCGGCCGCTCGACGCGCGGGACCGCCGGGGCGCGCCACCAGACCAGGGCCGCGGTGCCGACGAGTGCGGTC
>DATEDV010000427.1:0-2549 GCA_035281485.1 Candidatus Limnocylindria bacterium
CTCCCCGCCGATGCCGCGCGCGGCGACGCCCGTCATCGCGACGTGCGCGCGGAAGTGTTCGCCGCCGTCCCGCAACAACCCGCGAAGTTGAGCCAGCGTCTCTTCTGGCGCGCGGTGCTGTTCCTCGCGAGCTTCCCCGCCGGCCTGAAGCTGCTGAAGCGGCTGCGGGGTAGTTAGCATGCGCGGACTCGCCTGGTTCCTCGGCATCACCGCCGGGCTGGGGCTCACGTTGCAGGTCGGCATGAACGCGACGCTGCGCAAGGTGCTCGAGAGCGCGAACCTCGCGGCGCTGATCAGCTTCCTGGTCGGCACGCTGTCGCTGGTCGCGATCGTCCTCGTCACGCGCACGCCGCTGCCCGAGCGCGCGGTGCTGGCCGGCGTCCCGTGGTGGGCCTGGTTCGGCGGCATGCTCGGCGCGTTCTACGTCGCATCGTCCACGGTCGTCGCCGTGGAGCTCGGCGCCACGACGCTGCTCGCGCTGGCGCTGCTCGGACAGCTCGCGGGCGCGCTCGTGGTCGACCACTACGGCTGGCTGGGACTGCCCGTGCATCCGCTCACGGGAACGCGCATCGCGGGCGTCGCCGCGCTCGGCCTCGGCGTCTGGTTGATCTCGCGCTGAAGCCCGTCGCGCGTTAAGGTACGCGCCCGCCGAAATCCGGCGTGACGAAGAACAGGAAGGGGCTGCGATGGACTATCTGCCGGCGGATTCGCGTTACCAGTCGATGCGCTACAACCGTGTGGGCGCGAGCGGCATGCGCCTGCCCGCGGTCTCGCTCGGCCTCTGGCACAACTTCGGCGACGTCGACGTGTTCCAGAACGGCCGCACGATCGCCCGCCGCGCGTTCGACCTCGGCATCACGCACTTCGACCTGGCTAACAACTACGGTCCGTCGCCGGGCTCCGCCGAAGAGAACTTCGGCCTGATCATGAAAAAGGATTTCCACCCCTTCCGCGACGAGATGATCATCTCGTCGAAGGCCGGCTACCTGATGTGGCCGGGCCCGTACGGCGAGTGGGGCTCGCGCAAGTACCTCGTCGCGAGCTGCGACCAGTCGCTGAAGCGCATGGGCCTGCAATACGTCGACATCTTCTACAGCCACCGCCCCGATCCGGACACGCCGCTCGAAGAAACGATGGGCGCGCTCGACTTCATCGTGCGCTCGGGCCGCGCGCTCTACGCCGGCATCTCGAGCTACAGCGCCGAGCAGACGGCGCAGGCCGTGAAGATCCTGAAGGATCTCGGCACGCCGTGCCTGATCCACCAGCCCAGCTACAACCTGTTCAATCGCTGGATCGAGGACGGCCTCACGGCGCAGCTGAAGAAAGACAAGGTCGGTTGCATCGTGTTCTCGCCGCTCGCGCAGGGCCAGCTCAGCAACAAGTACCTGAACGGCATCCCCGAAGGGTCGCGCGCGTCGAAGCACACGTCGCTGAGCGCGGACACGATCTCGCCGGATCGCGTCTCGCGCATCCGCAAGCTCAACGACATCGCCAAGGCGCGCGGCCAGTCGCTCGCGCAAATGGCCGTGGCGTGGACGCTGCGCGATCCGGTGGTGACGTCGTCGCTGATCGGCGCGAGCAAGGTGTCGCACGTCGAAGAGGCGGTGGCGGCGGTGAAGAACGTGGAGTTCTCGAAGGCGGAACTGGACTTGATCGAGGACGCGCTCCGTTAAGTAGAATCCGGCTGTCATCGCGGCGGGATTCGTGACAGTAGTCAGGGGTCGATACCCCCGGAGATTTCGCATGAAGACGTTCCCGCGCCGCGTCGCCAGCCTGCTCGTCTCGCTCTGCATTCCGCTCTGCGCGCACGCGGACAACACCTGGGGCACCATCGGTCCGACCGGTGGACTCACGCACGTGGTGGTGACCGATCCCACCGCGCCGCAGTTCGTCCTCGCGGCGACGAGCGGCGGCCTCTACCGGACGCTCGACACCAACTGGTCGCCGTGGAACTCCACGCCGCGCGTGGCGACGAGCCTGTCCTTCAACCCCGTTTCCACAGTCTTCTTCTGTGGCGTCGACGGGCTCGTGAGCTGCAGCTTCGCGACCGGAGACTATTCGCCGCTCTTGCCCGCCTCGCAGTTGCCGGGACTCGACGGGCGCGAGCTGCGCTACAACAGCAGCGCGACGAACCTCTACGTGTCCAGCGAGTCCGGGCGCCTGTTTCGATATGCGGTTCCGCCACAAGCTCGTACCGAGGTCACGGGTCCCTGGCCGCTCACGCTCGTCGCGGGAACGCTCTCGACGATCATGACCGACCCCGCGAGTCCGTCCACGATCTACGCCGCGGTCACCGGCAGCGGCATTTTCAAGTCGATCGACAGCGGCGCGACCTGGGCGCTGACCGGAACGGGCCCGGCCAGCGGTGCGTTCGCCGTGCATGAAATGGCGATCAAACCCAGCGAGCCGCTGCGGGTCGCCGCCGCCGCGGAAGACGGCATCTATATGAGTGACGATGGCGGCGCGACCTGGGTACGAACCCACACGACCGCCACCTATTCCATCGCGTTCCATCCCGCGGTGGCGAACACGCTCGTCGCGGTGACCGC
>DATEDV010000428.1:0-7207 GCA_035281485.1 Candidatus Limnocylindria bacterium
ATCGCGCCACGACGCCGTCGAGGGAGGCCGCGAGCTTTGCGAAGTCCGACCAGACGCTGCCGGTCAGCGTCGGACGGTCGACCGTGGGCGCCGCGTCGATCTTGCTGTCAGTGAGGTACTTCGTGACGCCGTCGAGGGCCCCGGGGATCAGCTGCTGCGGCGTGGGCTTGTCGACGTGGCGTTCCACGAGCACGGAGTACGCGGCTTCCGCGGTCTTGTACTGCGTCTGCGACGGCAGCAGCTCGTGCTGCAGGTCGGCCGGCAGGAGTCCGCACGAGGACGCGAGGAGAACGACGAGCACGAGGGGAAGAGTGCGGCGCATCTACTGAGTCTATGTCCGCCGTACGCGCCGGGTTTCAGGCGCTCAGGCGACCTCGGCGGTCATCAGCTTGCGCAGTCGACCGAGCGCACGGAACTGCAGGGCGCGGATCGCACCCTCGTTCTTTCCCAGCATGGTCGCCACCTGACGGCTCGACATGTTCTCGACGAACCGCAGCACCAGGACCTCCTGCTGCTCGGTCGTCAGGTGCTTGACCGCGCCCCGGAGCGCGTCGACTTCCTCACCACGGACCGCGTGCTCGTGAGCGGTCGGGCCATCTTCGGCGAGCCCGAACGCGTTCTCGAGATCGACGGTCGGCCGCTGGCGGCGACGGCGGTCCGTCACCGCGTTGCGCGCGATCGTGTACAGCCAGGCCAGGAACGACTTGCCCTGCCAGCGGTAGCGGTGGATGTTGGCGAAGGCACGCGTGAAGACGTCGCTGGTCAGGTCCTCGGCGTCGCTGGGCTCACGGACGCGGTACAGGATGTAGCGGTAGACCGCGTCCACGTGGGTGTCGTAAAGCTCGGCGAAAGCTGCCCGGTCGCCGCCGCGAGCGCGCTCGATGACGTCCGGTACCGGACCCATCTGCTCGAGGGAAGGAAGCGAGTCGACCCTTGCTGCGATGACTGTCACGACGTGATGGCCCCCCAATCCCGTCCTCAGTGATCTGTGCGCAGAACATACGCACCGAAAGTCGAGCCGCCAACCCCCTATCAGTACCAAAAGCGTGACAGCGAAACCCGTTTCGGGCGCGAGGCGTACGAACCGGACCCCAGTACTGGTACCTCTGGGTCAGCCGCGCAGCGAGCAGACGTGCCCTCGTCTGGAACGGATCGCGATCAGCAGTACTTCTTCTTCGCGAACGCGATCCAGCCGTCGTAGAACTGCGCGGGGGTCACGCCGAGCACCTTCGGGAAGTTGACCTCGGCGTTCACGCCGTCCTTGTAGGCCGTCAGCAGCCTGGCATACGCGTCCTTGCCGCCGAACTGCAGGTAGAGGTACTCCACCATCGTGTTGGCGAACGAGTAGTACTGGCCCGGCAGCTCCTGAGGCGTCTCGGGTGTGATGATCAGCCCGTCGCTCAGCTGCTTGAAGCTCGGCGTCGGCGTGTTGCAGATGACGTTCCGCATCGTCGGGAGGGATCGCGATTCGCCGATGTAGTCCGGCCAGCCCTCGGCGAGGAACCACGGGAGCCGCACGTTGATCGCCGGGATGAACTGGTCCTGCGCCCAGTGCAGACCCTCGTGCTGGATGAAGGTGATCGTGTCGGGCGAGAGGTCGGTGGCCTCCTTGTTGAACCAGTAGCGGTACATGCGGACGAACGGGTCCGACGGCGTGTTGATGAGGTGCGTACCGACGACGGCGCAGTTCACGACGCTGGCGATGCTGCGCGTCGGGTAGAAGCGGATGCCGAACGGTTCGCGCGACTCGGCGCTCAGCAGATTTCTCAGCACGGACGCCCGCGCCTGGAGCGAGGACTTCGCGATCACGTCGATGACGTCCTCGTCGATGCCCCAATACGCGATCTGCAGACCGTCGAACGTCTTCAGCTTCTCGCCGCCGAGCTCGGCGTCGGTCGGCTCGCTCTGGATCCATCCGCCCTCGGCCCTCTTGAAGTACAGACGGCGATATCCGAATCCTTCGTTGACGTACGCGCGCACGTAGTCCCCGTACACGTCGACCTTGCCAACGTCGGGAACGTTCGGCACTCCCTGCCGGCCGGCGACGTCGAACGCGTCCGTGAAGCAGCGGCGCAGTGCGAGACGTGTACCGTCGAAGGTCTTCTGGTAGCCCGCGAGATCGCGCTTGCGAAGCGCGTCATAGCGCCGTTCGTAGACCGCGACGATCTCGCCCCGCGTGTTCTCGGTGACCTGCGGAGGTCCCGCGCTCGCCGACGCGGCCGCCGGGGGCGTCTGGGCCGGTGTGCACGCGCCGACCGCCATGAGGGCCAAGAACAGGCCGAAAACGGCCCTTTTCACAGCTGCGCCCGGACCGCCGCGAGGGCCTTGTCGACGGCCGTCGCGTCGTCGGCCGGCACGTCCACCGGTATGCCCACGCCGTTGTACTTGAAGCCGGTGTTCGCGCCGACGAACTCCTGTACGACGACGGAGAGCGTCGAGCCGTCGGTCATCTTGTTGAGCTCGGTGGACCCCATGCAGCCCGCCGAAACGCCGCCGACGATGACCGCGCGTCGGTTCTCGCGCAGATCCGCGGCGAACACCTCGGGGCCCGATCCGGCGCGGTCGTTCATGATCACCGCGATCGGCAGCTGGTAGGCCTCGGGCAGACGGAGCGCGGCCTTCGCGCTGATCACACCGGCGGGGCCGTTGCGATCGATGACCTGGAGCATCTTCGCGTCACCAAGGAAGTAGTTGGCGAGGAAGTCGGCGTCGTACCCGCCGACGTTCCCGCGCAGGTCGAAGACCCAGGCCTTCGCGCCGGCGGCCACACCTTTATCGAGCATCTTCTTGAACTCGTCGGCGATCTTGTAGGTGCCGGTGAGCACGAACTGACGCCACGTCACGTACGCGATGCCGCCCGGGAGCATCACTCCCGTGAGTCCCGCCTCGTCGGGACCGCCGAGCGACGTGCCGCCGGTGGGCATGCGCGCCGCCGAACCGGTCCGGTTCTCAGGCCGCGATCGATAGACGGTGCCGTTCTTGTCGACGTAATAGGTGTGGCAGTCGGGCGAAGCCCCGATCATCCCCGCGATGGCGACGTCGGCGAAGCGATCGGCGCTGATCTGCGGATTCAGCGCCTTCACGCCCGCGGCCGCGTCGGCGAACTTCCGGAAGTCAGCGAGGCTGCTCTCGCTGGCATCCGCGAAAGCGATGTTGCCGATCTCGCCCTTGCCGCTCGTCCGCTTGATCTCGGCGTTGATGGCGGCGACGGCACCCTCGAGGACCTTCCGGCTCGAGACCTTGTGCACGTCGAGGCTGCTCATCGAGGTGTAGGTGAGGTCGAGCTTGGTCCGCTTGATGTCGACCGACGCGGTCGGCCCGGCGCTGCCGGCCGCGGGTGACGCCGCCGGGCCGGCCGGGCCGCAGGCGACCAGGAGCAGGACGAACGCGACGATGAGCGCTGGAGCGCCCCGGTATCCCACGACTAAGAGACTAAGGCGGCGCGCTGGCTATTTGGTGACGGCGGCGGCCACGGGCGCGTGCTGAGCCTGCCACTCGGACGGCGAAGCGCAGAAGCCCTCGTAGTCGATGTACTCGGTGATGGTCGGGTTCTCGCCGCAGACCGGGCACTGCGGGTCGCGCCGCAGACGGACCTCTCGGAATGAACCTTCGAGGGCGTCGAACAGTAGGTACCGGCCCACGAGCGGCTCGCCGATGCCGAGGAGGAGCTTGATCGCCTCGTTCGCCTGGACGGTGCCGATCACCCCGGGAAGGACGCCGAGCACGCCGGCCTCCGCGCACGAGGGCGCGAGCTCAGGCGGCGGCGGCGTTGGGAAGAGGCAGCGGTAGCACGGGCCGTCGTGCGGCTTGAAGACGGTGACCTGGCCCTCGAAGCGATAGATGCTCCCGTGCACGACCGGTTTGTTCCACTTCACCGACGCGTCGTTGAGCAGGTAGCGCGTCGGGAAATTGTCCGCGCCGTCCACGACGACGTCGTACTCCTGGATGATGCGGTCGATGTTCTCGCTGGTCAGGCGCTCCTGATAGCCGACGATCTTCACGTCGGGGTTGAGCGCCTCGAGCGTCTGCCGCGCGGAATCGGTCTTCGGCTCCCCGATGCGCTCGGTGGAGTGGAGGATCTGCCGCTGGAGGTTCGTCGCGTCGACGACGTCCGAGTCGACGATGCCGAGCGTGCCGACGCCGGCGGCCGCGAGGTACAGGGAAGCCGGTGAGCCGAGCCCGCCCGCTCCGATGAGCAAGACCTTGCTTCGCAGCAGGCGCAGCTGACCGCCTTCGCCGACCTCCGGGATGAGCAGGTGGCGGCTGTAGCGCTGGGCCTGCTCCGGCGTGAGGCCGGCGTCCGGCTTCTTCCACGGCAGGCCGGCATCTTTCCAGCGGTTGAAGCCGCCGGACATCGAGATCACGTTCGCGTAGCCGAGCTTGGCGAGCGTGTCGGCGGCCATCGCCGAGCGCACGCCGCCCGCGCAGTAGAGGACCGTGGTCTTGTCCTTCTCAGGGATGCGGTCCTCGGCCCACTGCTCGAGATAGCTCTTCGGGAGGTGCACCGCGCCGGGCAGGTGTCCCTCGTCCCACTCGTTCTTCTCGCGCACGTCCGCCAGCTGGATGTCGCCCGCGCGCACCAGGTCGGCGACCTGCTGCGGCGTGGCCTCTTTGACGCGCTTCTTGATGTCGGCGAAGTAATCGCGGTACGTCGGCAATTCGTGCTCCCTTGACACGATTCTAAACCGACCGCACCGGTCGGAATTCCGTTTCTGGCCATGATGCACGCGTGGAGACCCTCTACTTCGACATCCTCCAGTTCGTCTACCACTTCGCCCTCGCGGTGCTCGTCGGCGGGGCGCTGGTGCTCGGCGCCGCGGCCGCGCCGGCGATCTTCGCGGCGGTCGGGTCCCGCGGCGAGGCGGGCGCGATCTTCGGCGCGGTCCTCGCCCGATACGACGGGCTCGCGATCCTCTCGGTCGTTCTCGTGGTCCTGACGAGCGTGCTCAAGGCGGGCGCGTTCGAGGTCACCGGAGCGCCCGAGACCCGCCTGGTCATGCGCTGGGTCGCGCTCGTCGTCCTCTGCGCAGCGACGCTCTACTCGAGCGCGTGGGCCAACCCGGTGGCGCGGGCGGTACGCGCGCAGACACCCGGATGGGACGAGCTGCGCGAGGATGCGCCGATGCGTCGCGAGTTCGCGTCGCTGCACGGCAGCTCCCGCCGCGCGATGAGCATCGCCGTCGTCGCCGGGATCGCCGCGATGTTCCTCAGCTAGTCCTTCGCGTCAGTTCGTGTCGCACTAGACGGCGACCGGCGCACCGCTCTCGGCGGAGCGGTAGGCGGCGTCCATGACCTGCTGCACGCGTAGACCGTCCGCGAACGTCGGGTGCGGCGCCTCGGCACTCCCCGTCGGTCCGGCCTCGATGTGCTCGCGCACGCGCCGGGCGAGGTCGGGGAACGCGCCGTCGCTGGTGCTCGCGGGCAGGATCTCCTCGAGCGGCCCGGAGCCGCGCGCGAGCATCACGCGGCCATCGCCGCCGAGCACGATCGTCCCCTCGCTGCCGTACAGGATCACGCGGCGCGATGGGTGATGGACCGCGCTCGAGAGCTGGATCGTCGCGATGGTCCCGGCGCTCATCCGCAGGAGGAGCTGCGCCGTATCGTCCGCGGTCACGCGGACCGATCCGCCGTCGGTCGTCGGTCGCGTCGGCGCCGACACGCCGAGCTCCGCGCTCACGCGGTCCACCGCGCCGAGCCACCAGATGAGCGAATCGATCCAGTGCGATCCGAGCGCGCCGAGCAGCCCGCCGGCGCGGTCGCGCCGCAGCCACCACTCCTGCCGGGCCCGCGCCGGGTCCACGAGCATGCCGGTCATCTCCATCACCAGCGCCAGCCGCATGTCGCCGACGGCGCGCGCGTCGACCAGCTCCTTCACCCTCGACCGTGCGGGCGTGTAGCGGAACTCATGATCGATGGCGTGCACGACGCCGGCGCGCTCCGCGGCCGCGAGCATCTCGCGCGCCTCACGCGTGTCGCGCGCCATCGGCTTCTCGCAGATCACGTGCTTCCCGGCCGCAAGCGCGGCGAGCGTGTGCTCGCGATGCAGCGTCGGCGGCGATGCCACGCAGACGACGTCGACGTCCTCGCGTGACACCAGATCCTCGATGGAATCCGTCGCGTTCCCGATCCGAGCCTGCTCGGCCGCCGCGCGAGCGCGATCCAGACGAGCGGAGCAGATCGCCGTGACCTCGTAGCCGGCCGCGCGGAACCCGGGGACCTGCACGCGCGCGCCGAAGCCCGTCCCCACGATCCCCACCCTCAGCGCCATTGCCGCACAGTATGAGGACCGATGGCTGTGACACGACTCTTGCGCCGGCCGCCCCGCCGCGAAGCTCCTGCTCTCGAGGACCTGCTCGAGGCGCACCGCGCGAAGGTCAACCGCGTGCACCGCGTGCGAAACGCCGAGGGTCTGGTCACGATGGTCGACGCGTTCGGCTTCTGCTTCGCGTTCACGCTTCGCACGGGCGACGCGCCGATCCCGGCCTGCTTCGACCACCTCTCGACGCACAGCGAGGACCGCAAGTGGGGCTGGATGTGGGACTGGAAGGACGCGCTGCCGGAGGAGAAGCGTCTGTATTACGGCAAGCTTCTGGTGCGCAAGCCGACGTTCGTGTCGATGCGTATGCTTCCGACCTTCTACGCGACGTTCGGGCGCGCCGGCGAGGCCGACGACCACCTCGAGGACGTGCGCGCCGGCCGGCTCTCGGAGATCGCGCGTCGGATCATCGAGTACCTCGCGCAGCGCGGCGAGACGCAGACCAAGCGCATGCGCGCCGATCTCGGGATCACCTCCCAGGAAGGCAAGGCCGACTACGCCAAGGCGATCGAAGAGCTGCAGCGCCTCATGTACGTCGCGCGCGTGAAGGCCGTCGGTGAGGGACGCGAGGACTACAACTACACCTACGACCTGTTCGTGCGGCGGTACCCGGAGACGGTGAAGAGCGCCGAGCGCATCGCGTCGAACGACGCGATGACGGCGCTGCTCCGGCGCCTACTCGAGCTGGCCGGCGGCGTGACGACGAAGCAGGTCAAGCGCCTGTTCGAGTGGGACGACGAGCAGACCGCGCGCGCCACGGCGCGTCTCGAGTCGAAGCGTGGGCTGGCGCGCATCGACGGAATGCTGGTGCTGCCGGAGCTCGCGCGCTGATGAGCGCCGCCGCTCCACGCGCAATACGATAGCCGCGCCTTCCATGGATATTCAGCAGCT
>DATEDV010000429.1:0-3079 GCA_035281485.1 Candidatus Limnocylindria bacterium
ATCTGCGAGCGGACCGTCTACGAGGTGACCGGCGTGATGCGCGAGTTCACGCAGCACGGGCCGCGGCACCCGAACGCTGATGGCTGATCCGATCCGCGTCCTGTTCCTGTGCACCCACAACTCGGCTCGCTCCCAGATGGCCGAGGCGTTCCTCAACGAGCTCGGAGCCGAGCGGTTCGAGGCCTTCAGCGCCGGGACGCAGGCGCGCGGTCTCCATCCGCTGGCGATCCAGGCGATGGCCGAGGCCGGCATCGACATCTCGCTCCAACAGTCCAAGACGCTCGACACGTTCGGCGACCAGCGGTTCGATCTGCTGGTCACCGTGTGCGATGAGGCCAACGAGGCGTGCCCGTACTTCGCGAACGCGCGGGAGCGCCGGCACTGGTCGTTCCCCGATCCGTCCGCGGTCGCCGGGGACGACGCGACGCGGTTCGCGGCGTTCGTCGGTGTGCGCGACGCGATCCGCGAGCGCATCGAACGGGAGCTGCTCGCCGTCCCGACGTCCCGCGGCTGAGGCGGCGGCTACCACACGTCGCCCGCGCGCCATTCGCAGCTGATCGGTGCGGCCGTGTCGAGCGGGGGCGTTGACGCGGTCCGCAGCACCATGATGTAGCCGTCCTCATCCGGCGTGCGTCGATCGCCGTCGGGAGTGCGCACGAACGTGGGCCCGCGCCACGTCACCCAGCCGAGGCGCTCGTAGAAGCCGTGGCTGCCGGTGCCGAGCGCGCCGAGCTCGAACCGCTCGGCGATATACGTTCCGACGTCGCGCATGACAAGCGTGCCCAGCCCGGTGCGCTGGCGCGAGAGCGCGGTCGCCACCGCCTCGACGTATCCGGTGCGCAGCGGGCGACCGGCGACGTGCAGCGCCCGCTCGACGACCGATGCATGGGCCAGGACGTCGCCGGCGATGTCGAGCACGAAGTGCGTGCCGCCGAGCGCGTGCTGCCAGTCGTCCTCGCCGAAGCGCTCATCCTCGCCCTCGCCGAACGCCTCGTCGAGCAGCGCGCGGATCCGCCGGATCTGCTCGGCTGTGAGGTCCCGCGTCACGACGCGCCGGATCCGCGGCTCGACCACGGCGATCAGAACGTGACGAGCGGTCGCCACGTCCCGAGCGCGATGCTCACCGTTGTCGCGGTCGCCGCCAGGGCGAACGCGCCGGCGACGAGCCAGCCGTCGCGCGGAACGAGCGGACGCGGACGCGCGAGCGTGCGGCCCTCACGGGAGCCGAAGCCGCGCGCATCCATCGCGAGAGCGAGTCGCGTCGCGCGGCGGATCCCGGCGACGAGGAGCCCGAGGGCGCGGCCCGGAAAGGCCCGCACCCGATCGATCACGCTGCGATCGGCCTCGACGCCGCGCGCCCGACGCGCGAGTCCGAGCGTATCCCACTCGCGCGAGAAGAGCGGGAACAGCCGGAGCGCCGCGAGCGCGCCGACGACGAACCGGGACGGCGCGCGCGCGTGCTCGACGAGGCCGTCCGCGAGATCCGTCGGATCGATCGTCGTGACCGCGAGCATGCCCGCGAGCGATACGCCGATGATCCGCAGCGCGATCGCGATGCCCGCGGCCGCGTCGCCCGACAGCACGGCGTTGAACAGGCCGAGACTCGACGCGGCGAGGAGCAGCGGTGCGGCACGGGCGGCGAGCGAGCGCGGTGGCAGCCCGCTGAAGCGCGCCGCGACGAGGAGCGCGACGAGCACGATGCTCGACGTGACGATGTCGACCGTCACGAAGAGCGCGATCATGAGGATGAACGCCGCCACGAGCTTGGCGAGCGGGTGTGGACGCGCCAGCGGCGCGCGCGGGTCGGCGACCAGCGGCTCCAGGAGCCTCATGCCGCGCGACCGGCCTCGAGACGCAGCGTCCGGTCCGCGAGCGAGGCGACGAGATCCTCGTCGTGCGTCGCGAACAGCGCGGAGCCGCCGCCGTCGCAGTGGCCCGCGAGCAGGGCGACGAGCTCGGCGTAGGTGCGCCGGTCCTGCCCGAACGTCGGTTCGTCCAGCACCAGGAGCGGCGGAGCGGTGGCGAGCGCGGTCGCGACGGAGAGCCGCCGCTGCTCACCTCCGGACAGGGTGAAGGGGTTCGCAGCCGCCAGATGCGTCAGGTGCAGGCGCTCCAGCAGGTCCGCCGCGATCCGCCGCGCATCGGGCGGATAGCGGCCCGCACGGAGCGGTCCGACCATGAGCTCTTCATCGACGCGTCCGGTCACGAACTGGTGCTCCGGGTCCTGGAAGACCGTCCCGACACGCTGGACGAGCCGGCGCGCCGGGAGCGACCACGGCTCCGCTTCGCCGAGCGCGACGCGTCCGCGCGCCGGGCGCAGCAGCCCGGCCACGAGCAGCGCGAGCGTCGATTTGCCTGAGCCGTTCGGTCCGGTGATCGCGAGCGCCTCGCCGGCACGCACCGCCAGGTCGACGCCGTCGAGCGCCCAGTCGTCCACACCGGGATAGCGGAACGCGACGTCGTGCGCCTCGGCGACGGTCGCGCCGAACGTCGTCCGACGCGCGGCCGGTGACGGGGCGGGTGCCGGCGTCCACACGCCGAGCTCGGCGAGCCGCGCTCCGTGGCGCGCGAACACGTCCTGCGGCCTCCCGTCCGCGACGACGCCACCACCGGCTTCGATGACCACGACACGGTCGACGAGCGGCAGCGCCTCCGCGACGCGATGCTCGACGAGGACGAGCGTCATCCCGCTGAGCTCGCGGATCGTCTCGCGCACGGTCGCCGCGCCGGCGGGATCGAGATTCGCGGTCGGCTCGTCGAGCAACAGGACGCGCGGTGTCTGCGCGAGAGCGCGGGCCAGATGGACGCGCTGGCGTTCGCCTGCCGAGAGCTCGTCGAGGCGTCGCTTGCGGTAGGTCTCGAGCCCGGTGCGAGCGAGCGCTCTGGCGATCGCGGTTTCGTCTTCGCCGCTCGGCGCAGCGAATCTTTCGAGATACGGAAGGCGCCCGAGCGCCACGGCTTCCTCGACACGCAGCGGAACCCGCGATGGGATGCTCTGTGGAACGACGGTGATGTGACGCGCCCGCTCAGCCGGGGCGAGCCGTGCGATGGGCACGCCCTCGATCGAAACGACGCCGCG
>DATEDV010000430.1:0-6394 GCA_035281485.1 Candidatus Limnocylindria bacterium
GAGCTGCGACAGCGCCGCGGAACGCTCGGTCGGCGTGCGCCGCACGTGCGGCGCGATGCGCGCGGCCGCCTCCAGGACGGAGCCGCGTGTCAGCGCCGGCTTCTCCACGACGGTCATGATGCGACCTTGTCGAACGCGCGACGGAGCCGGCGCACGCCCTCGTCGATCCGGTCGAGCGTCGGCCCGCTGATCGAGAACCGCAGCGCTTCGGAGTGATCGCGTGCGATCGCGAACGCGTGACCAGGCACGAAGGCCACCCCTTCCTCCAGCGCGAGCGTCAGCAGCGTGCGCGAGCTCACGCCGCTCGGGAGGCGGACCCAGAAATAGAAGCCACCGTCGGGATCGTTCCAGCGCACGCCCGTTCCGGAGAACTCCCGCTCGAGCGCCTCCCGCCCGCGCTCGAGCTTGGCGCGGTACATCTCGCGCAGCTTCGCGACGTGCGCCGCGGAACCGCCGCGGCGCTCGAACTCGAGCACGATGCGCTGCCCGAGCGTCCCCGTCGACGAGTCCATGGTCTGCTTCGCCGCGGCCATGCGACTGATCACGTCCTGGTCAGCGATCACCCACCCGACGCGAAGACCCGGGAGGAACGTCTTCGAGAAGCTGCCGATCGAGACGACCTCGGCGGCGGAGTGGCGCGCCGCGAGAGGCGCGAGATCCTTTCCGCGATAGCGCAGCAATGCGTACGGATCGTCCTCGATGACGACCGCGCCGTACGAGGCGGCGAGCGCGAGCAGCGCGTCGCGACGGCGATCCGACATCGTCTCGCCCGTCGGATTCTGGAAGTTCGGCACGACGAAGAACATGCGGGGTGTGATGCCGTCGCGGCGGAGCACGCGCGCGGCCTCGGCGACGTCGAGTCCTTCGCCGTCGACGGTGACCTCGACGACGTGGGCGCCGTGATTGCGGAACGCCGAGAGCGCGTTCGCGAACGCCGGTGACTCGGCCACCACGACGTCCCCTGGGCGCAGGTACACGCGGCACGCGAGGTCGATCGCCTGGAGCGCGCCGGCGCTGACGAGGACCTCTTCCGGATCGACCGTGAGGCCACGGGCGCCCGCCTCGGTCGCGATCGCCGCGCGCAGCTCGGGCTCGCCCTCGGTGATCGTGTAGCCCAGGGCGCTCGCCCCTTCGCGGCGGATGACCGTCGCGGCGAGGTCATCCGCGCCGACGAGCTCAAGGGCCTCGCGCGCCGGGGAGCCCACGGCGAAGGAGACGGTGTCGCGCGTCTGGCGAGCGACGATGCCGATGGTCTCGTCGATGAAGGACCCGAAGACCTCGTTCAGCCGTTCGCGCTCCGCCTGTGCCAGCCGTGTCGCCATCTCACTCCTTATCTATCTGCGAAAAACAGAAAGGCCTCCCGTTTCGGGAGGCCGTTCGCCTGGGTGCGGGTGGTGGGTCCGGCTAGCCTCCCGAACGCGAAGCGGGCCCCGGGATCGGGGCCGGAAGGATGATCGGGAGGAGCGCGAGACCCATCGAAAGGGACGCTAGGGACCGGTCGCAGGGCCCGTCAACGGACTTCGGCCAAGTTGGTCAGGCTGCACAAGGCTTCGGGGCTACACTTAGGAGGCTCCGCAAGGCGGAGCGCCGCTGGCGGACAAGGGCCCGGAACGTAGTAGGTCGCGTGCAGGTCATCCTCACGTAGAGACTCGCCCCGATCCTCGAAGCGCAGAGGCAGAAACGAGAGGAGACCTGAGTGTCTTTCCAGGACAAGACCCTGACCTGTCGCGACTGTGGCCAAGAGTTCATCTGGACCGCCGGAGAGCAGGAGTTCTACGCGAGCCGTGGCCTGCAGAATCCCCCGAGCCGTTGCCCCGCTGACCGTGCGGCGCGCCGCGCCGGTGGCGGCGGTGGTGGTGGCGGTGGTGGATACGGCGGCGGCGCCCGCGAGATGTTCACCGCGACCTGCAGCAACTGCGGCAAGGAAGCGCGCGTGCCGTTCCAGCCGCGCGGCGACAAGCCCGTGTACTGCAGCGACTGCTTCGAGCAGCGCCGTCCTTCGCAGTCGCGCAGCCGCTACTAGTCGTTAGTGCCGAAGCAGAAGGGCCCGAAGCGCGACAAGCAGGAGAAGAACCGCATCGCCGCGCTGAAGGCGCAGAAGGCACGTAAGGGTGGGGCCGGCGGAGATCGCCGGCCTCCCCGTTGAAATCCTCCACAGCTAGCGTCACGGTCAAGCTCCACGGTGGGCCGTTCAACGGGCAGTCGGCCGTCGCCTACGGCGCCGTCGTCGGCAAGCTCATCGACGTGAATCACAAGTCGTACCGCATCACGAAGATCGAGGCGGTACCGGGATGGCGCGAGCTCGTCGCTCAGGCGAACTACGAGGAGAAACCGAAGGTCGGCGCGAAGGTCAAGTAGCGGCTCGCTCGCGTCGCGATGTCGTCACTTCACCCGCGTGAGGGTCAGCTTGTAGCCGCCGCCCGGCCACTCCCATGCGCCCTTGAGCGTGTCGTCGTCGATCCACTTCGCCCTGAAGAGCGTCGGTGAGCCTTTGTCGCCGAACCAGCTGGTGACGCCTTCGTCGTTCACCTCGTGTGTGTACTTCAGCGTCTCGCCCTGATCGGTGTACAGGCGCGACGTCATGACGCTCGCCGGCTCGGCACCGAGCTCGCGGTCGTATCCGATGATCTCGACGTGGCTCGTGCGCCGGCCGTTCTGTTCGGTCTCGCCGCGGGCCATGAGGAAGTGATCGCCAGGTAACCACTCGTATGCGATCCGTCCGGTCATGCCCTCGGATGCCTTCCATGTGCCGACAAGCTTGTCGAGCGCGCGTAGACCCGGGTCACGGGTCGCGGCCTTTGGTCGTGTGGCGTGGGTCTCGTCGGCCTCGACGTCACGTGCCATGTGAGCGCTCCCTTCGTGATCTCTCGCACCGCGCTGCTGCATCAGCGGTGCCTCGACGGCAGAAGAGGACCTCCACCCCGGCTCCGTAGTATCGGGTGCGTGAAGGCGGCCACGACCGCGGGGCTCGCCGCGAGGTGCGCCGGCGTCCACTGGGACGACCTGCCCCGCGACGTACGCGAGCGCGCGAAGGATCTGGTGCTGGACCTCATCGGCGTCGCGATCAGGGGAAGCCGGCAACCCTCCAGCATCGCCGCGCGCGATACGGCGCGTCGCCTCGGCGGCGAGGGCCGGTCGAGCGTCATCGGAAACGATCTGTGCTTGCCGGCGTCGTGGGCGGCGCTCGCGAACGGCACAGCCGGTCACGCGCTCGAGCTCGATGACGTGACGAGCGAGTCGTCGCTGCATCCCGGCGTCGCCGTGATCCCGGCCGCGCTCGCGCTCGCGGAGGAACGCGGCACTGACGGTCGCGCGTTCCTCGAGGCCGTCGTCGCCGGATACGAGGCGACGATGCGGATCGGGAACGCGCTGGGCGCCGCGTCGGCGTACCAACGTGGCTTCCATCCCACCGGCGTCGCCGGGGCGTTCGGTGCGACGGCGGCTGCGGCACGGCTCATGGAGCTTGACGCGCCCGCCACGACGCGCGCGTTCGGCGTCGCCGGCACGATGGCATCCGGTTCGCTCGAGTACTTGAGCGACGGCACGTGGACGAAACGGCTGAATCCAGGTTGGGCCGGCCACGTCGGCATCGTCGCGGCGCAGCTTGCCGCGGACGGATTCCGCGGGCCCGCGACCGCGATCGAGGGCCGGCTCGGGACGCTGCGCGCCTACAGCGACTCCGCGCGACCGGAGCTGCTCGCGGCACCCGCCGACGACGACTGGGCGCTCATGCAGGTGTCGATAAAGCCCTATGCGTGCTGCCGCTACAACCACGGCTTGATCGATGGCGTCCTCAAGCTCGCGGCTGAGCATCGCATCGTGCCGCAGGACGTCGCGCGGATCCGGCTCGGTGTTCTCAGCGCGGGTGCGGTCCTCGTGAGCGAGCCCATCGACGCCAAGCGCGTGCCGCGAAATGTGGTGGATGCGCAGTTCAGTGCGCCGTTCGCCGCGGCCGTAGCGCTCACGCACCGCGCCGCGGGGATCGCGGAATACATCCAGGAGAACGTGGACGACGATGAGATCCGCGGCCTCATGGCGCGCACCGACTGCGTTCGCGACGACTCACTCGATGCCGTGTACCCCACGCACTGGCCGTCGTGGGTCGAGATCGAACTGCGCCACGGCCGGACTGTCCGAACGCGTGTGGACGACGCGAGCGGTGAGCCGGCGAACCCGATCACGCGAGAGGCCCTGCTGAGGAAGTTCGGTGAGCTCGCGGGGGACGTGATCGGTCGGCACGAGGAGCTCGCGGCGCGCGTGATCGCGCTCGAGACCGAGACCGATATGAGCGGTATCGGCACGCTCGTCCGCGATACCGCGAGCTCGAGCTTTGACCGACAGGACAGGCCGCGGGTGCGATCGGTCTAGGGAGTCCGAAGAGCTAGACGGCGGCGAGATTGACGACCGAAAGCCTCGGGCTTTCGATGGCTGCTTCGAGGATCATCCGCTCGACACCACGGATCTGCTCTTCGATCGCCGCGGCCGCAGCCTCGCCGTCCCCCGCCGCGAGCGCGTCCACGACGCTGCGGTGGGCATGCGACATCGGTACGCGGCGTCCACCAAGCTCCAGCGCCATATAGAGGACCCGCTCGACCTCATCGAGCAGCTGCGTGATCACCTGCGCGAGCTTCCGGTTGCCGGCCGCGGCGGCGATCGTCGTGTGCAGCTCGCGGTTCGCTCGGAGGAAGCGCTCGAGGCTTTTGGCGTCGTTTGGGTCGTACCCGACGGCGCAGAGCTCGTCGAGTCGTCGCAGCTGCGCAACGTTGCAGCGCCCGGCGGCGAGCTTTGCGGCCTGGGTCTCGACGATGAGGCGAAAGCCGAGAAGCTCCTTGACGTTGCCGATCGTGATGGGCGCGACACGGTAGCCACGCCGGGGTAGTGGATGGACCAACCCTTCGTGCACCAAACGGGCGAGCCCCTCACGCACCGGCGTCTTGCCCAGCCTGTACTGCGCGGCCAGCTGGGCTTCCGTGACCTCCTGACCAGGCTTGATGTGGCACCGCAGGATGTCGCGCCGAAGCCGATCGTAGGCCTGCCCTGCGAGTGATCGCCCACCGTCGGAGCCGTTCGCCTTGACCATGCGGCGAGCAGTGTAATAGCGTCAGGGCCGTTGTGACATGTCAGAAGGGTCGCTCAGTTATTGCTGTCGGCCCGGTCGGCGGGCGCATCTGATGGCCTCTTCCCCGACGGTGGCGTTCGCTCACTGGGACGCGTACGAGCTCGACTTCCGGGTGAAGCAGGGAGAAGTAGATCCGCTCGGTACGGGGATCCTTCCGGAGCTTCGTACGGCCAACGTCGAGGGGACCGTCTACGCAGTCGGCGGCGACTCCCGTGAGCACTCCGCGGGGCGCGACGACCCACTGCTCGGCGCGATCGTTTACTCCGACACGGTCGTGCGCGAGCTCGAGCGCTCCGACGGCGTGCAGATCGTGCGCACTGCCTCGGACATCGGCGATGCGCAACGCTCGGGGAGGATCTGGTTCGTCCTCGGACTCGAAGGATGCGCGCCCCTGCGGGGCGAGCTCGCCGTCCTGCGAGCCTTCTATCGGCTCGGCATCCGGTGCGTCGGCCTTACATGGAACGGGCGAAATGAGGCGGCCGACGGAGTGGGTGTGCCTTCACCTGGAGGACTCACCCAGTTCGGACGCGATCTCGTGAAGGAGCTCAACGCGCTCGGGATCCTCATTGACGTGTCCCATCTCGCCGGACCCGGCGTAACGGAGGTGGTGGAGTTGTCGACCAGTCCCGTCGTCGCGTCGCATTCGAACGCCCGCGTGCTCCGTGACCACCGCCGCAATCTGACCGACGAGCAACTCCGTCTGGTCACGTCGACCGGCGGGATCGTCGGGGTCAACTTCCATCCCACCTTCTTATCCGACGGCGACGCGACGCTGACCCAGCTCGCGGAGCAGATCGAGCACCTCGCGAGCGTGGTGGGACCGGATCATGTCGCGCTCGGTCCCGACTTCACGTACGACCCGTGGCGAGAGTCGCTCCGCGGGACGCGTTCCTACAACGGCGTCCCGATGGACATCACGCGGCGATACCCGATCCACCGGCCCGGCGAGATCGAACGCTTGCACGCTGAGCTCGACCGGCGCGGTATGTCGGATGACGACGTCACGCGCATCTTCAGCTCGAATCTCGTCGCGCTCCTGGAGCGTGTCCTTTCGGCTCGAACATCGGCGTCCAAGATCGAAGAGGTGAAGCGATGAAGCGAATCCATCTGCGAACGATGCTCGGCGTGGGCCTGGTCGCCTTGCTGGTCACGGCATGCGGCGGGACGGGCGGTCCTCCCGCCCCGACGGGCGCATCGGCCACGCCGGCGCCCACGGCCGTGAACTTTCCCGAACAAGACATCACGCTCATCAACCCGTTCGCGGGCGGGAATTTT
>DATEDV010000431.1:0-5889 GCA_035281485.1 Candidatus Limnocylindria bacterium
GGTCCTGCTGCATCAGCGCATAGAGCACGCCGAGCACCGCGGACGTGGCACCGAGCGCAAGGATTGCCGCGCCCCACCACGCGGGGCCCGGTGCGAGCCAGTCGAAGGTCAACCGGAGCAGGCCGTAGATCCCGAGCTTGATCATCACGCCCGACATCAACGCCGACACGTGCGAAGGCGCGACCGGGTGCGCGCGCGGAAGCCAGACGTGCAGCGGGATCATGGCGGCTTTGGTGCCAAAACCGACCAGACCGAGCAGGAACACGACCCCGGCGATCCCCGGGTCGAGCGTGGGCGCATGCGCCGTCCAATCGACGAAGAGCAGCGATCCGCTCGAGCGTGCGAGCAGGAGGAACGCGGCAACGATGAAGGCGGTCGCGGTGTGCGTCATGACGAGATAGGCCCACGCCGCCTCGCGCACGGCCGGCCGACGATGGTCGGTGAGGACGAGACCGAAAGAAGTCAGCGCCATGGTCTCCCACGCCAGCAGGAACGTGAACCCATCGCCCGCGACGACGACCGCGAGCATCGCGAAGATGAATAGGGCGTAGAGAAGACCACTGCCTGGGAACCCGTGCCGGTGGCGGGCGTGCCCGATCGCGTACAGCGTCGTCACCGCGCTGATAGCGAGGACGACCAGACCGAAGAACAGGCCGATGCCGTCGAGCTGCCACGTCAGCAGCAGGCCTGGCAGTGGACCGTCCACCCTCATGAGAACCGAATGGCGACGGTCAGCGTTTCGCCGATGTGCGGCTCGCGCGCGTCAGCCCGCGAACCGGCCGCTTCCGGAGCTGACCCTCCGCGCGCTTCTGCGCGGCCAGCACGTGCTGCAGATCGAGTACCTGTTTGCCGAAGACGCGGCGCCCGACGTCGAGCAGCTCCGCTATCAGCGGATCGCGCATCCGGTAGTACACCGTTCCGTCGGCACGTCGGCTGTCCACGATGCCTCCCGCGCGCAGCACCCCGAGCTGCTGCGAGGCGGTTGAAGGCTCGACGTCGAGGTCGCTTAGCAGCTCACGGACGCTGACCTCGCCACCGCGGAGGAGCTCGAGTATGTGGATCCGCAGCGGATGCCCGAGCGTCTTGAAGAGTTCGGACTTGAAGCGATGCAGCGGGCGGTCCATCGATGTGCGCCAGCATAGCCAAGTTGTGATGTTCGAGAGTTTCAGAATCAATAAAAACTGGAAGATCGAGCGCTTACGGAGCTCTCGGTCCCGTTTGCGCGGCGCCCCGCGAGTACGCGATGCCCGCAGGGTGGCCCATCTTGCCCCCGGCCATGACGTGCCAGTGCAGGTGAAAAACGTCCTGGAGCGGAGCGCCCGAGTTCGTCGCGAGCCGGTACGAGGACGCGCCGGCATCGCGTGCGATCCGCGCCGCGGTGAGGATCAAACGTCCGGCCAGATCCGCGTCGTCAAGGTCGGCCACCGATCGCACGTGCCGGCGCGGGATGACGAGCACGTGGAGAGGCGTCGCGGCGGGCTCGCCATCGAACGCGACGATGTCGGCGTCCTCGAATCGGATGTT
This sequence comes from Candidatus Limnocylindria bacterium, assembly GCA_035281485.1. Taxonomy (GTDB): domain Bacteria; phylum Chloroflexota; class Limnocylindria; order P2-11E; family P2-11E; genus CF-39. The sequence continues at coordinate 1,525 of DATEDV010000431.1, forward strand.
CGCTGGAGCCTCGTGCGCCGCGATCCGACAGAAGATGCAGGCGTCCGACTCCACTGTCGCTACCTCACCTCGAGCGGGATCTTCGTCTCCGGCGCGGGGAACGACTCCTCCAGCTGATCGAGGTCGCGCCGCGTCAAATGAATGTCGGCCGCGCCGCGGTTCTCGCGCACGTGCGCCACGCGCGAGGACTTGGGGATCGCGATGACGTCGTCGGTGCGGATGACCCACGCGAGCGCGACCTGCGCGGCCGTCGCGTCGTGCCGGCCGGCGATCTCCGCGAGCGTTGGATGCGCGCGGTGTGACAGGAGGCCCTCCTCGAGCGGGGAGTAGGCCATGATCGGCCGCCGGCGCTGCCGGCTCCACGGCAGCACGCTCGACTCCGCACCCCGGCGGATCAGGTTGAACAGCACCTGGTCCGTCACGACGCGCCGCAGTCCCTCTTTGAGGCGCGAGAGCTCTTCCAGGTCGTCGACGTCGAAGTTGCTCACGCCGGCATACCGGATCTTTTCATCCGCGAGCAGATCGTCGAACCCCGCGATCGTCTCGCGCAGCGGCACGTCGCCGCGCCAGTGCAGCAGGTACAGGTCGATGCGGTCGGTGCCAAGACGCTTCAGGCTGCGCTCACAGGCTTCGCGCATGCGCTTTCGCGTCGCGTTCTGTGGATAGAACTTCGTGACGATGAACACGTCGTCGCGTACGTTCGCGATGGCCTCCCCGACGACACGCTCGGCGCCACCGTCGGCGTACATCTCCGCCGTATCGATGACGGTCATGCCGAGCTCGATCCCGGAGCGGAGCGCGCCGACCTCGGTCCGTCTCTTCTCGCGGTCCTCCCCCATCCGATACGTGCCCTGACCGAGGACGGGGACCTGCTCACCGCCGGGGAGCGTCGCCCTGCGAAGCGGCTTCACCAGCTCAGCGCGCCGGCGCCCCGGGAGGCGTTCGCTACTCCGCGAGCGCGAAGAGGAACGCCGCGTGCGACGCGACGGCGCCGTCCCAGTCGGCGATCTTCGGGTTGGACGGCTCGATCACGAAATACTCGTCGGGCGCGTGGGCCCCGCTGCCGTGCCCAAGACCGAAGTGTCCTGCGGGAAGGCGCAGTGGATCGCCGGTGAACACATACCCGGGATAGCTGCCGGCGATGCGCGGCAGGACCGCCGCGTTCACGCCGGCGCGCTGCAGGAGCGAGATCTGCGCCTGAATGAGGTCCGCCTCGAGCGGGGTATCCGTCGGGTCATATCCACCGCTGGGCACGACCTCGATGTCGCCGAAGCCGCGCTTCGCGAGGTGCGCCTTCAGCTGCGCGAGCGCCTTGTCGAACGTCATGTCAGGCACCAGGCGCAGGTCGAGCTTGGCCACGGCGCGGTGCGGCTGGATCGTCTTGCCGCCCGGACCGGTGTACCCCGCGACGAGCCCCTCGATGTTCACGGTCGGCGTGAAGAGGAACCGCTCCAGTGTCTCGCGCCATCCGAGGTCGTGCGCCCAGCGCTTCGCGCGGAGGAGCTTCTTCGCCGTCTCCTCGGATAGACGCTTCGCAGCGTCATCCAGGAGCTGCTTCTGCTGGGCCGTCGCGGGTCGCGCCTCACGCCCGAAGCCGTCGATCGCGGGATCGCCGTCATCGTTCACCAGCGTCGCGAGCGCCTGCACGAGATGGAACGCGGGGCTGTCGAGCCGCGCGCGATTCGACGAGTGCACGTCGATGCCGGGGCCGCGGCCCCACTTCTCACCGCTCGCGATGAGCTCGACCTCGATGACGCCCTTCGCGCCAAGATAGATGCTCACGTTGCCGTCGGGGTCCTGCCATGCGGCGGGCATGACGACGCCGATCGTCTTCTTCAGCGCCGCGGCGACCTCGGGGCGCGTCACGACCTGCTTGAAGTGGGGAGAGCCGATCTCCTCCTCGCCCTCGGCGACGAGGACGATGTTCACCGGGATCTCCCTGCCGGCACCACGGATCGCGTGGAGCGCGGCGAGGAACGCGGCCTCGGGACCCTTCTGGTTGACCGCGCCGCGGCCCATGAGCACCTTGCCGAAGCCGGGCTTGTCGACGATCGCCGCATCGAACGGCGGCGACGACCACTCCGCGGGGTCCGCCTGCTTCACGTCGTACATGAAGTACAGGCCGAACGTCCGATCGGCACCTGCGTCGAGCGTCGCGAATACGGCGGGATGACCGTCGGTGTCCACGCGCGTCGCCTTCTGGAAGCCCGCCTCGCGCGCCATGCGGATCATGAGGTCGCAGCCCTCGTCCATGGCGCGGTCCTCCGCCGCGATGGACGGGTTCCTCACCCAGTGCTGGAACCGCTGGATGCTCTCGTCGTGCCGCTTCTCGATCTCGGACTGGATCGAGCTCAGCTCACCAGCGAGGAGAGATGGCGCCGCCCGGGTCGCTCCCACGGCGACCCACTCTAGCGAAACTTCACGCGGCCCTCGCGGTCGGAGGGCCACTCGGCGTCGCCGTCGTCGACCACGAGCACGAACTGCCTCGCCCAGTGGGGCGCGGGGTACACGCCGTCGTTGCGATCGATGTTCACGCCATCGACGACGGAGGCGTACGCGAACGCGAGCCACCACTCGTCCCGGTACCACTCGTCGAGGCCGATCGGCTGCCCGGTCTGGAAGCCGGGGGTCCGGTACTTGTCCGGTCGCCGGTGCGCGGTCTCAGGGCGCATGTCGCCGCGCTGCGGGTCCTGGACGATCATCTGCGTGATCCGCGTGGCCGCATCGCCGTAGTACGAGCCGTACGTGCCGGTGAAGCCGATGAGCACCGGATCGTGCTGGCCCGCGAGCGAGATGACGTGCACCGGTTTCCCGCTACGGACGAGCCAGTACACGGCGGACTCCGTCGCCTCCTCTCGCGTGCCCAGGCGGTAGTAGTGGTAGTTGTTGTTCGGATCGAGCTGCTTCTGCATCGTCGCGATCGCCACGGGATCGAGGCCGGGATCGCGGCTTTTGTTGTGCGCCTTGCCCGCGGTGAGGATCTGCTCCGCGGTCATGGGGTCCTGCTTGGCGGTGAAGTTCTGGACGATGCGGACGCTCGCGGCGGCGCACGCCAGCGGATTCCCGCGCGGATCCTCGAATTCGGTGAACCACTTCACGTCCGCGAGCTTGTCGCCCATGGTCTTGAAGTTGTGCTCGAAGCGGAACGTGTCGCGCCCGAGCGTCAGCGAGAGACCAGCGACGTAGTCGGTCGCACCGCGCAGCAGCCCCTCGCAGCCGAAGCCGCCCTTGAGGCCCGACGGGTCGAGCGTCGCGGCGCACGGGAAGCCGGGATCCGGCGTCACGCGCAGCGCGACCTGATCGACCTTCTTGCTCGACTCCCAGCTCGCGGTGAGGAGCCTCGCCGCCTGCGTGCAGCACGTCGGGTGCGAGAACTTGACCTCCGGCGGCGTCGCCGTCGGTGACGCAGCGGGCCGGGATGTGGCACCCACCAGCGGCACGTCGCTCGTACCCGGACCGCGCAGGAGGAAGCTGCCGACCGTGACGGCGAACAGCAGGCCGACCATCACGACGACCGCTTGACCCAGGCGCTCCGCGGGCGAGTACATCGGGCTTCCGGACATAATCCTCGCACCCCCGTGCAGGACATCCATCCGATCGCGCCGATACGTCATGCGCTGGTGGACAAACGCGTCCGCGTCCCCGCGTCGAAGAGCGTCGCCAACCGGGAGCTCGTCCTCTCCGCCATCGCGCACGGTCGCTCGCGCCTCGAGCTCGGCCCGATCGACCCCGGCGCCGACGTGCACGCGATGGCGACGGCCCTGAGCGAGATGGGCTACCAGGCGACCTGGGAAGGGACGACGATCAAGATCACGGGCGCGGGTGATGCGCATCCGGACAGGGACGCGACCATTGACGCGCGGGAGGCCGGCACGGTCGCGCGCTTCGGTGCCGCCGTCGCGGCTCTCGGCGAGCGAGAGGTCCGCATCGACGGGGCGCCCGGCCTGCAGCGGCGCCCGATGGGCACGCTTGTGAATGCGCTACGGCAGCTCGGCGCGCGTGTCGACACCGAGGCGCTGCCGCTCACGGTCCGCGGACCGCTCGCCGGCGGCGAGGTCGAGGTGCCCGGACACGAGTCGAGCCAGTTCGCGTCGGCGTTGCTTCTCGTGGCCGCGCGCATGCGCGACGGACTGCGCCTCCACATCGCCGGGACGCTGGTATCCGCGCCGTTCGTGGATCTCACCGTCGCAGCGCTGCAATCGCGAGGGGTCAGCGTGGACCGGCGGTCGCAGCGCGAGCTCGTCATCGGTCCGCAGAAGGTCAAAGGACGGTCGGTCGAGATCCCCGGCGACGTCACAGCCGCGACATACCCCGCGGCGGCCGCCGCGATCCTCGGCGGTTGGGTGACCATCGCGAACGCGCGCG
>DATEDV010000432.1:0-2512 GCA_035281485.1 Candidatus Limnocylindria bacterium
CGATCTTGAGCGTCTTGCCCTCGATCAGGTCCTCGAAGCGCACCTTGCCGTCGAACTCGCCGAGGATCGGGACGTGGTGCGGGTCCCACGTGCACAGCGACTGCTTGGGCTTGACGACCTGGCCATCCTTCACGGCCAGCACCGAGCCCATCGGCGCCGCGTAGCGGTCGAGCTCGCGGCCGCGCTCGTCGATCAGGATCAGCTCGGCCGTCCGGTTGAGGACCACGGTCTGGTTCTCGCGGTTCACGACCGAGCGCAGGCTCGCGAAGCGCACCGTGCCGGCGCGCTTGGCGCGCACCTCGGACTCCTCCACCGCGCGGCTCGCCGTGCCGCCGATGTGGAACGTGCGCATCGTGAGCTGCGTTCCCGGCTCACCGATCGACTGCGCGCCGATGATCCCGACCGCCAGGCCGCGCTCGGCGACCGTGCCGCGGGCGAGATCCATCCCGTAGCAGCGGGCGCACACACCGAGCCCTGCCTCGCAGGTCAGCGGGCTGCGCACGCGGATCTTCTCGTAGCCGAGCGCCTCGATGCGCTGGGCGGCCTCCTCCGTGATCATCTCGTTCTCGCGCACGATGATCTCGTCGGAGACGACGTCCATGATCGTGTCGCGCGCCGCGCGGCCGCGCACGGCCTGGGCGAGCGTCAGCACGACCTTCTCGCCCTTGTAGACCGGCGACTTGTAGACGCCGTTCGGCGAGCCGCAGTCCTCCTGCGTGATGACCACGTTCTGCGCGACGTCCGTCAGCTTGCGCGTCAGGTAGCCGGCGTCGGCGGTCTTGAGGGCCGTGTCCGCCAGTCCCTTGCGGGCGCCGTGCGTCGAGGAGAAGTACTCGAGCACCTTCAGGCCCTCGCGGAAGTTGGCCTTGATCGGCGTCTCGATGATCTCGCCCGACGGCTTCGCCATCAGGCCGCGCATGCCGGCCAGCTGGCGGATCTGGTCGATCGAGCCCCGCGCGCCGGACGACACCATGCAGTAGATCGGGTTGACGTAGGGGTCGCCCTCGCGCACGTCCTCGCGCAGCACGCGGATCAGGTCCTGGCCGAGCTGCTCGCGAGCGTGTGTCCACAGGTCGATGATCTTGAGGTAGCGCTCGCCCTCAGTGATCACGCCGCGACCGAAGGACTTCTCGACGCGCTCGATCTCCTTCTCGCTGGCGTCGATGATCTTCGCCTTCGACTCGGGGATGCGCATGTCGTCCTTCGAGATCGAGAGGCCCGCGCGCGTGGCGGCCTTGAACCCGAGGTCCTTGAGGTCGTCGAGGAGCCGCAGGGTGGCGTCGCGGCCGAGCAGCCGGTGGCAGTCGCTGATCAGCGCCGCGATCCCGCTCTTGTCGAGCTCGTAGTTGTAGAAGGCCATCCCCGGCGGGAGGATGTCGTTGAAGATCGCGCGCCCGATCGTCGTGGTCAGGTACGCGCGCTGCCCGGTGATGTCGACCTTGCCGAGGTCGTCGACCTCGGTCGGCTCCGCGCGGCGCGCCAGCTTGACGAGCGTGCCCTTCGCCATGCGCACGCGCACCGGGCGGTGGGTCTCGGTGAAGCCGTGGCCGTAGGCGAGGAAGAGCTCCTGCAGGCTGCCGAAGAGACGCGGCTCCTGCTTGTCGTAGGAGCCCATGTGGTCCTTCGTCAGGTAGTAGATGCCGAGCACCATGTCCTGCGAGGGCGTGATGATCGGCATGCCGTTGGCCGGCGAGAAGATGTTGTTCGTCGACAGCATCAGCGTCGACGCCTCGATCTGCGCCTCGAACGAGAGCGGCAAGTGGACGGCCATCTGGTCGCCGTCGAAGTCGGCGTTGAAGCCGCCGCACACCAGCGGATGCAGCCGGATCGCGTTGCCCTCGACGAGCACCGGCTCGAAGGCCTGGATGCCCATGCGGTGCAGGGTGGGCGCGCGGTTCAGGAGCACGGGGTGGTCGCGGATCACCTCGTCGAGGATGTCCCACACCTCCTCGTCGCGGCGCTCGAGCATGCGCTTCGCCGACTTGATCGTGTCGGCGAGCGAGAGCTCCTTCAGGCGTCGGATCACGAACGGCTGGAAGAGCTCGAGCGCGATCTTCTTCGGCAACCCGCACTGGTGCAGGCGCAGCTCGGGCCCGACGACGATCACGGAACGCGCCGAGTAGTCGACGCGCTTGCCCAGCAGGTTCTCGCGGAAGCGGCCCTGCTTGCCCTTGATCATGTCGGTCAGCGACTTGAGCGGGCGGTTCGAGGAGCCGAGCACCGGACGGCGGCAGCGGCCGTTGTCGAACAGCGCGTCGACCGACTGCTGCAGCATGCGCTTCTCGTTGCGGATGATCACCTCGGGCGCGTTGAGGTCGAGGAGCTTCTTCAACCGGTTGTTGCGGTTGATCAGGCGCCGGTAGAGGTCGTTCAGGTCGCTCGTGGCGAAGTTGCCCGAGTCCAGGAGGACCAGCGGCCGCAGGTCCGGCGGGATCACGGGGATGACCTCGAGCACCATCCACGACGGATCGTTGCCCGAGTCGCGCAGCATCTCGACCGTGCGCAGACGCTT
>DATEDV010000433.1:0-10190 GCA_035281485.1 Candidatus Limnocylindria bacterium
AAGGGCGAGGCTCCGAAGAAGGGCTAGGCCCGCGCCGCGGCGGGGCTGCGCACCGGCGTGAAGTCGTCGGGGCTCGCGTCCGGGAATGGATTGTCCGCGCGCTCGAGGCTGCGGAGCTCGATCTCGTCCGCCTCCGTGCCCTGCCGTGCGATCTCCGTCGAGCGTCGGAAGCGCAGCGCGTGGCTGCGGAAGCGCTCGACCGCGTAGTCCGCCGCCTGACCGGTCGTCACGAGGAAGGGCCAGTCGCTCGACTGCGCGAGCACGAGCTCGCGGGCGGCCTGACGTGCGGCGCGCGCGCGAAGCGCGTCGGCGGACGTCGTCATCGCCCGCAGGTCGTGGATCTCGCGGCCCATGCGTGCGAGCTCGGTCCACATCCAGGCGGTGCGCTCGTTCGCCCAGGTCGAGTGGTCGTTGTTCTTGCCCCACGAACCCTCGACGAGATCCACGCGCTCGGTCGCCGGACTGCGCCGCAGGTATTCGGCGGCGCTCATCGGTGTCGGTCCGCGTGCCGCGAGCTCGCGGAGGACCTGCCCGAGCCAATCGACGCCCTCGAACCACCAGTGGCCGAAGAGCTCGCTGTCGAAGGTGACCGTGAGCAGCGCGTCGCGTCCGCGTTCGCGCCGGTGGCGCGCGAGCGTCTCGCGCACCAGCTCGGCGAAGTGGACCGCGTGGCCGCGCACGCGCTCGTACGCCGCCCCCGGCGAGTACGGCTGTTTCGCGCCGAGCCCCGTCTTCGTGTCCGTGACGCGCCAGTAGCGCAGGCCGCTCCGTTCGTCCTTGCGATGGAACTCGCGGTACGCCGGCTCGCCGGGGTAGCCCATCATCGCCGACCACACCTGGCCCGACACCTTGTCGTGCCGCGCGATCACCACGACGCTCGACTCGCGCACGAGATACGGTCGGAGCGCGTCCGCGTCGGAGGCCGCGACGAGCGGTGCGTCCAGCGCACCGCCGCTGCGCTCGCGCTCGAAGGCGTGACCCTCGGTGACGAGTCGCTCACCGCCCAGCAGCGCCGCGTCCGTGAAGAAGTGCGTGAGCCCGTGGGCCTCGAGGATGTCCTCGAGCCCCGGCGCGTACGCGCATTCGGGCAGCCAGATGCCGCGCGGCTCGGTCCCGAGCAGCCGTCGCGTCGTCCTGGTCCCGACGGCGAGCTGCCCGTGCACCGACGCGCGATCGAGCAGCGGGAGGTAGCCGTGCGTCGCGGCCGACGTGAGGATCTCGATGTGCCCGGTCCGCGCGAGCGACGCGAAGGCACCGACGACGTCGCGGCCGAATCGCCGCGTGTAGGCGTCGCGGTGCGCGCGGTAGAGCGACGCGTAGAAGCGAGCGAGCGCGCCGCGTTCGCCGTCACCGTCGGCGGCGAAGCGTCGCACGTCGGTATCGGCGCGGTGGATCTGGTCATCGCAGTACTCGATGAAGCGCGCGTCGATGTCGCGATCCGCGAGCTGCTCGATGAGCGTGGGGGTGAGCCCGATCGTGATCTGGTAGGCGACGCCGTCGTCGCGCAGATCGTGCAGAAGTCCGAGCAGCGGCAGGTACGTGCCGAGGATGGCCTCGTGCACCCATTCCTCGCCGTGGGGCCAGCGGCCCGCGCCGCGCGCGTACGGCAGGTGCGAGTGCAGCACGAGCGCGAAGGCTTCGGCCATCGCGCCCATTGTGTCGCCACGCAGCGCCACCGGCGCTGCGGTGCGCCGCGCTAGGCCGCGGACCCTGCCGGGGCCGGCGCGACCGCCGGCGCCGTCACCGGTGCGACGTTCGCGACGGGCTTCGCGACCTCAAGCGGGGCCGGTGCGATCGCCTCGGGCTGCGGCGTGCGACGGAAGACGTAGCCGACCGCGGGGATCGACGTGATCGTTCCCGGTGCCGGCCCGCTCGCCTCGAGCTTTCGCCGCAGATGGCTGATGTGCGAGCGCAGAGCGTTCGCGTCGGCGCCCTCGCTGCCCCACACGTACGTGTACAGGCGGCTCGCCGGAACGACGTGGCCGGCGTTGGTGACGAGGAGATACAGGATCCGGAACTCCGTGGGCGTGAGCCGCACCGACTCGTCTCGCCAGGTGACCTCATAGGTGACCGGATCGAGCGTGAGGCCATCGAGCTTCACGCTCGGCTCGGTCGCCTCGGCGTCGCCGGCCTGCGCGCGGCGGAGGATCGCTCGCGCGCGCGCGATGAGCTCGCGATGCTCGAACGGCTTCGGGACGAAGTCATCGCTTCCGAGGTTGAAGCAGCGCAGCACGTCGTGCGCGTCCTTGCGACCGGTGATGACGAGCACCGGAGTTTGGTCCTCCTCGCGGATCCGCCGCAGGACCTCGAAGCCGTCGAGTCCGGGGAGGCCGAGGTCCATGATCACGAGGTCGGGTCGATCCGTCTTCCATCGCCGAAGCGCCTGCGCACCGTCACTTGCCTCGACGACGACGAAACGCTCGCGTCGCAATACGTATGCGGTCAGGTCAAGGATGTCCGGGTCATCTTCGACGAGCAGGATCTTGATCACGTGAATGCTCCCCCCACCGTGGCGATTTCGGATCGACTCGTTATGAGTGTCGGTACACGGTCTTGATGCGAGCAATGAGAACGTAGCGCGCGCGTCATGTCCGTTACTGCCGATGGAACATTGCCATGACAGACACGCCGTGCGCGGAACAATCGCGTTACGGCGATGGTTCGTTACGCGATCGTTGTTCAGCCCGTGCGCAGGCGCAGACCGACGCCAGGAACGGTGTGGATGAACTTCTGTCGCTCGCCGTCATCGCCGAGCTTGCGACGCAGTCGGTGGACGGTGACACGAACGACGTCGCGTGCGGGCGCGTCGTTGAACCCCCAGACATGCTTCGCCACGGCGGCGGTCGGAACGACGGCGTCGCTGTGGCTCATGAGGTACTGCAGAAGGCGGAACTCCGTACCCGTGAGGCGCGTGGGCACGCCGTCGAGATACAGCGTGCGCTCACCGGGATCGAGGCGGAACGATCCGACCTCCATGACGGCCGGCGTGCGCTCGGCGCGGTCGCCGACGGCTCGCCGCGCGTGCGCGCGTATGCGGGCGAGCAGCTCGCGATGCCCGAACGGCTTCACGACGTAATCGTCGGCCCCGAGATCGAGCGCACGCACCTTGTCGTCCTCGCTGCTTCGGGCGGTGAGGACGATGATGGGCAGGCTTGGGCGCCGGCGACGCAGATCGACGAGCAGCTCGAAACCGTCCCAGGGGTGAAGGTGGTTGAGATCGATCAGCGCGACGATGGGCTCCTGGCGCTCGAGGAGCTCCAGCGCACCGGTCGGCTCGGTCGCGACGAGCGGGATGTAGCCGGCCTGCTGGACGATGAACGCAAGCAGATCCACGAGAGCCTGTTCGTCGTCGACCAAAAGGATCTCGTAGCGATGACCGGAGCCCGCGCCGCCACCCACCATCCGCCTTCGTTTGCCCCACCGCGCAACTTGTGAAGGTGGAGCATACAGGCGCTACGCGCCTTTTTTTGGCGTCTAGCGCGCCTATACGAGCGGCGCGGCCGATGGCATGCGCTCATCTCAGGAACGAACAGGCAGGCACGCGTCCGCGCGCCCATTACGAGACGTCCCGCTACGCCGCGCCCTCGCGGCCGAGCACGACCGGAACGGTACGGAGCAGGATGCGGATGTCGGAGGGCAGTGACGTTCGCGACGCATAAGCGACGTCGAGCCGATACATATCGATGAGGCCCACGCGGCTCCGGCCACTGACCTGCCACAGCCCGGTGATCCCGGGTCGCACGTTGAGTCGTGCGTGCACCCAGTCCGGATACGCGGCGACGGCGTACGGAACGTCCGGTCGCGGGCCGACCAGGCTCATCTCACCGCGGAGCACGTTCCAAAGCTGCGGGAGCTCGTCGAGACTGGTGCGTCGCAGGAAGGCGCCGACACGTGTCACGCGCGCGTCGTCGGGGACCTTGTACAGGCTGCGCGTCTCGCCCTGGAGCAGCCTGCGGACGAACTCCGCGTGCGCCGCCTGGTCGCAGCCCGCACGCATGCTGCGGAACTTGGCGACGCGGAACGTGCGGCCGTGCCGACCGACGCGCTCGCCGCGGTAGAGGATCGGAAAGCCGCTGTCCCAAACGATCGCGAGACCGATGACGACGAAGATCGGGAGCAGCAGCACGATGAACATCGCTGCCAACACGACGTCCATTGCCCGCTTCGCGAGCTCGTACGGCTGGATGGCGGTCGCGCTTCGCCGCGCCACAGGCGACGTCTGCGCGACCGCCACTGAGGGCAGGGCAGGCGCCCTTCCGGCGTCCGCGTCGATCGCGATCGCTGAAAGGGCCATCGGCTCTGCCGTCACGAGCGTGATGGAACCGCTTCGCCATTGAGGAGCCGTACGCTCCGCGCATGACGTTCAGCGCGCGGTCGCCGGAAAACGCAGAAAAGTGGCCGTGGCTCTTCAGGATCCCCCAGAGATCCTCAATCGAAGGACGCCTCTGCCGAGCCGCCACTCAGCCTCGGTCTCGGGCGGACGCATGCGAACGGCCGTCGGGGCCGCATTGAGGCCTCCGCGCAGATCGGCGAGGCGTGACGGCGCTCAGCCACGGCCCCGTCAATGGAGCGTCAACGGGCTCTCAACTTCCGGCCCGCTCAATGTTGGCGCCCACATGGAGCGCCACCTCGATCCGTGGCCGATCCTCAGGACCCACGCTCGTGCGATCGGCGTGGGCATCGCGACGTGCCTGGTCCTCCTCGCGACCGTCGAGCTCGCTCTTTTCCGCTCCGGTCTTTTCGCCTCGAACGTCGCTGTCTCGGATCCGCAGTGGCCCGCGGCCAAGCTCGCGATCGCCGCGCGCCAGCCTGATACGCGCGTCCTGTACGTCGGGGACTCCACGATCATGACCAGCGTCCTGCCGTCGATCGTCTCGGCGATCTGCGAGTGCGGCCCCGGCTTCAACGGCGGATTCTCGGCGGCGGACCCGTGGCTGACCGACGCCATGACGCGGCGGTTGCTCGAGTTCATGCGTCCCGACATCGTCGTCATCAGCACGTCACCGTGGACCGTAGACAGCGTGGCGCGCTTCGCGGACAGCGACTCCGCGCGCCAGCTCATGTCGGTCGCGGAGCTCGAAGCGCGCGGCGTGAGGCTCGATCTCGAGCAGCGCCTCGACGCGGGCATCGCGAGCCTCTGGTCGGCGTACGGTCAGCGGCAGCTGCTGAAGGAGTGGGCCAGCGCGCTGGCCCCGGGGCAGCGCTACGACGAGACGCTCCTCGGTTATTACGTGGCGCCCGGCAGCGCGACCAGCTACGCGCGCCTGGCCGCGCAGGCGGACCGCCTCTTCGAGGACGTGGACGGAGCCTCGCCCGAGGCACCCGGCGCGGTGGTCATGCGTGCGCTCGTCGACGAGCTGCACGCACGGGGGATCACCGTCGCGTTCCTGCTGCCGCCGCTGCACCCCGCCGCATTCGAGCATGCCGGGCCGTACCTCGAGCGGGCCGATGTCGCGCTCAGGGAGCTCGCGGGTCAGCGTGGCGTGCCGATCATCGATTGCCGCGCCACCGTGTCGGGCGGGGACTTCCGCGACGTCACGCATCTTCTGGCCTCGGGCGCCGCGAAACACTCCGGCTGCGTCGGCGAGCAGCTGCGCGCGGTCCTGGCCGACTGACCCGTGCTCTTCAACAGCCTCGCGTATCTCATCTTCCTGCCGGTGGCGTGGGTCGTCTTCTGGGCGATACCCGCGCGCCGTCGCATCGAGTGGATGCTCATCGCGAGCTACGTGTTCTACGCGAGCTGGAGCATCCCCTACGCCGCGATGATCTTCGCCCTCGTCGTCGTCAATTACCTGTTCGGTCTCGCGCTCGGTCGCGCGACGCCCGATCGTCGGCGCGGACTCCTCGCCCTCTTCATCGCGTTCGACGTCGCGGTCCTGGGGATCTTCAAATACTTCGATTTCTTCGTGGGCTCGGCCGCCGGCCTCGCGAACGGGCTCCTGGGCGCCGAGATCGACCCGTTCTTCCTCAACCTGGTGCTGCCCCTCGGGATCTCGTTCTTCACGTTCGAGTTCATCCACTACCTCGTCGACATCTATCGCGGCGACGTGCCGGTCCACAGCTTCACCAAGTTCCACGTGTTCTCGGCGTTCTTCCCGACCCAGATCGCCGGACCGATCAAGCGCTTCCAGCAGTTCGTCCCTTCGCTGGAGTCCGTGGGTCGCTTCGACGCGGCCCTCGCACGCGAGGGCCTGTGGCTCATCGGCCGGGGACTCACGAAGAAGGTCCTCATCGGCGATCGGCTCGCCCCATGGGTGACCGAGGGCATACGTGCCGCGTCGGACGGTGCGATCGGCACGACCGACGCGTGGATCACGATGCTCGCGTTCGCGCTGCAGGTGTACTTCGACTTCTCGGGCTACACGGACATCGCTCGTGGGTCCGCGGCACTCTTCGGCTTCCGCATCCCGATCAACTTCAACATGCCGTACCTCGCGACGTCGCTTGCGGATTTCTGGCGCCGCTGGCACATCAGCCTGTCGACATGGCTTCGGGACTACGTGTACTTCCCGCTCGGCGGGTCGCGTCGTCCGGCGGCGATCGTGATGCGCAACCTGTTCATCACCATGGTCGTCGCGGGTCTGTGGCACGGCGCGGCATGGCATTACGCGGCGTTCGGCGCGATGTGGGGCATCGGGCTGGGCGTGCAGTACGTGGCGCAGAAGCGAATCCCGCTCCCGCCGAGCGCGCCGCTCGCCGTGGCCGGGTGGGCGTTCACGATGGTCTTCTACCTCGTGAGCCTCGCGTACTTCCGCTGTCCCGACTTCGACTCGGCGGGCGTCATGGTGCGCGCGATGCTCGGTGACGGCACCGGCGTCGGCACGCAGTCGCTCCGCGCGTCGGTCTTCGTGCTCGGGACAGCGGCGGCGCTCCTCCTCACGTGGATCGCATCGCGCGAGGGCTGGTGGCCGACGGTGCGCCTGCCGAAGTGGCGCTCGCGTCCCGTCGCGCTCGGCGTGGCGGCGTCGATCGCGATCGTCATGGCCTCAGCGGCGGCGCCGCAGGGCAACGAGGTGTTCTTCTACTTCCAGTTCTAGTGCGGGATCACTACGCCGCGGGCTCAGGCCCGCCGTCGCTCGCGTCGTTGGTCTCCCGGGGGTGCAGATACTCGCCGAGCGGGACATCGAGCGGGCAGGTCACCTGGTCGACGGACTTCAGCACCCGGGCCGGATTGCCGGCGACCACGAGCTCGGCCGGCACCGCGTGCGTCACGACGCTCCCGGCACCGACGACCGATCGCTGACCGATCGTGACGAACGGAAGGATCGTCGCGTTCATTCCGATCTGCGCACCGCGCTCGATCGTCGGTCCCCGCATGCAGGCATGATCGACGCTTCCGGGATGCGGGTCGTTCGCCAGACCGACGCCGGGTCCGATGGTCACGTCGTCCTCGATCGTGGTGAAGGCCGCGACGTAGCAGTTTGCCTGGACACGCACGCGATGGCCGAGCGTGCATCCCGCGCCGATGATGGTGTTGCTGTCGATGTGCGCGTCGTCACCGATGACGGTGTCCTCGCCGATGGCGACGTTGCGACCGGTCTCCAGGCGATCGCCGATCCGGACGCGGTCGTCGATCGTCGAGCCGCCGCGGATGCGCGAATCGCGCCCGATCTCGATCGGCCGCGAGGCGCCGTTGGCGCGACCGCTGCCCAGGCGGACGTCGTCATCGATGAGGGTGCCCTGCCCGATGCGTGCGTGATCCGCCGACCCGTCACCGGGCCGGCGCGCCTTCAGCGTCAGGGCTGGGGAGGGACGACCGTTCCTACCGTTTCGTTGCACTTGACCGCTCGACGCCGAGTGAACGGTCACGACCTTGAGGCGGGCTGCAGCGTGCCGTTGAGGCCTCGGCGACGGCCCGCCGACCGGCGATCCTCAGATGAGCTCCCACCACTCGAGCCCCGGTCGGCCGTCCACGAGAGCCAGGGCTTGTGCCGCGAACATCGTCACCCAGGCGTTCTCGTGGATCTCCGCGGATGCGGGCTGGTACGGCACGGACCAGCCCCGCTCGGCGGCGCTGGCGATCTCACGCAGCCGCGCGACGGACGTGCGCATGGCCGGCGCTCGTCCGAGCAGCGCGGCAAGGCGAACGACCTGTGCGTGCACGTCGCTCTGCTCGCGTGGCTCACCGCGAGCGAGACGCGGGAAGCCCCCGGTCGGGAGCCGATGCGACATGAGCTGATCGAAGGCCGCCTCCAGGATCGCGTGGTGGCCGTTGCTGCGCTGCTGGGCGTCCCAGATCCAGAAACCCTCGAGCGCGTAGCACGTCGCATGAAGGTTCACGCGCCCGGTCGGGTCGCGCAGCCCATCGCTCTCGAGCGAGAACGCGCCGCTGGCGTCGTCGATCAGGGTGCGCGCCGCTTCGCGCATCCCGCTGACGCCGAGCTCGGCGGCGAGCAGCAGGCACTGCACCGTCTTGGTGAGATGCAGGCGTCCCACCGTCGACCACGTGGCCGGCCGTCCGACGGGATGGCCGCCGGCGGGATCGAGCGGCTCAAGACGGCCCTCATGTGCCAGCTGATCGCGCAGGCGCGAGGCGGCGCGGATGCCGGCCGCTACTGCGCGCGCGTTCCCGGTGCGCACGCCGTACTTGATGAGGCCGGCCGCGATGATGCCCTGGTCGAAGTTGTAGATCGCCGATCCGTCGACGCGGCGCGACGCGCAGGCGCCCGCCTCGATTCGCTCGCTGAGCCAGCTCGCGGCCCTACCGACCGCGGGGCTGTCCGTCGCGTCCGCGAACACGGCCGCGCTGAGGTAGTACCCCGAGATCTCCGGGTACTCGTCGGAGAGACGGCCCGTCGAGCGCTCACGCCATCCCGCGATGGCGCCGCTCGGATGCGCCAGCGCGCCGGCGAAGAGCCACTCGTGGAGATCCGCGCTGCGCGGGCTGGATCGCGCGTCGAGGACGCCCTCGGCCGGGTCGGCCGCCGCCGGCGCGGTCGCGCGCAGGCTCAGCGGCGCGCCCGCCGGAGGAAGGGGACCGGGCGGCGGGACGCGCAGTCGCTCGAGCACGGCCGCATCGTCGCCGCCGCGTATTGAGGCCGGATACGCCGCGCGGTTGAGCCTGCATGCCGTGCGGGCCGTCACGCCATGCGCTTCTCAATCACCCGTCGCATGCCCACCGCAGCACCCTCTCGCTACGGTCGGCTCCGATGGAGCACCGTGTCCTGGTCGTCATCGGCACGCGCCCGGAGGCCATCAAGCTGGCGCCGGTCATCAAACAGCTCGCGGCGTGCGGCCCCGGGGTGCGGCCGGTCGTGTGCGTCACCGGACAGCACCGGGAGATGGTCGACGACGTCCTCCGGCTGTTCGAGATCGTGCCGGACCACGACCTCGACATCATGAAGCGGCACCAGACCGCGTCAGGCGTGTTCGCCGCGGTGCTCGAGCGCATCGAACCGGTCGTCAAGCTGGTCCGGCCCGCGCTCGCGCTGGTGCAGGGCGACACGACGACGACGGTCGGCGCGGCGGTGGCGGCGTTCCACGAGCGCGTGCCGGTCGGCCACGTCGAGGCCGGGCTGCGCACCGACAACATCTACGACCCATTCCCTGAGGAGATGAATCGCCGGATGGTGTCGCAGCTGGCGACGCTGCACTTCGCCGCGACGGCGCGAGCGGCGCACCGTCTGATCGATGAGGGGATCCCGTCCGACCGCGTCCATCTCACAGGAAATCCGGTGGTCGACGCGGTGCGCTTCATCGTCTCCCGCGGGCGCGTGAAGGCCACGGCGCGCAAGGCGCGCCTCATCCTCGTGACCGCGCACCGGCGTGAGAACCTCGGCGCGCCGCTCGAGCGGATCTGCGCCGCGCTCCGCTCGCTCGTCGCGGAGAACCCCGACGTGGAGATCGTCTACCCGGTGCATCCGAATCCGCTCGTCACCGGGCCGGTGCACGCGGCGCTCGGCGCGACACCGCGCATCCGGCTGCTCCCACCGGTGAGCTACGACGAGCTCCTCAGATACATGGACGCGTCGTATCTCGTGCTCACGGACTCGGGCGGTCTGCAGGAGGAGGCCACGTTCCTCGGAAAGCCGGTGCTGATCATGCGCGAGACGACCGAGCGGCAGGAGGCCGTCGAGGCCGGCGCGGCCGAGCTCGTCGGGACCGATCCCGCAGCCATCGCGCGCCGCGTCGCGGCGCTCCTGCGCGAGCCCGGCGTGTACGCACGCATGGCGCGGCCGCGCGACGTCTTC
>DATEDV010000434.1:0-19474 GCA_035281485.1 Candidatus Limnocylindria bacterium
GAGCCCTTGAGATAGACGGGGGTCAAGCCGGTCGCCCAGTACAGAAGATCGTCACGACTCGGCTGCGTGGTCTCGCGCGGACTGCGTACCGGGCGTGTCTTGGAGTCGACGGGGACGAACTCGATCCAACCCTCCCACATCTTCTGGTCGCCGCGGCGGCCGCATACGTGGGCCGACCAGCGGCGTCCCTTCTCATCCGCGACGATCGAGTCGTACTCGATAAGTACCTCGGCCATGCTGCGCTGAGCCGCATCGCATGTGCCTTCGTGGCGCCGTGATGTTACGGCTGCGAAACGACGTTGACTCGTCTCGGCTTCAGCCGCCCGGGCGCTTGCACGACGAGCGGGTCGTCCGGCAGTCGGACGCGGGCGCGTCGTATCTCGATCAGCCCTTCGTCCGCCAACACCGCTGCGAGGCGTGGGACGCGTACGTCGCCGACGCGCGTCGCGAGCGCGCGCAGCGTCATCTCGCCCGAGGCTGCAAGCAGCGCGACGATGCGCCCGCGCACTCGCCGTTCGCTCGATGCGAAGGCGCTCTGCCGGTTCGTCGCGGCGCGGACGGCGCGACCACGCGATCGGCATGCGCTCGCGATCGGGCACGCCGTGCATCGCGGAGCGCGCGAGACGCATACGGTCGCTCCGAGATCCATGAGCGCGTGATGCCAGCGATCGGCGGCGCCGCGCGGAACGTATCGCTCGTCGAGCGCGACCGCCTCGCGCTCTGTCGCAACGCGCCCGAGGAGCGCGCGACCGAGGACCCGGCGGATGTTCGTGTCCGCGAAGGCCACGCTTTCGCCCCGGCTGAAGCAGACGACCGCACCCGCCGTGTAGCGCCCGATGCCCGGGAGCGCGTCGAGCGCGTCGCGCGTCACCGGCAGCGCGACCGGATGGAGTCGCGCGATCCGGTGCAGGTCGCGGGCGCGGCGGTTGTAGCCGAGCCCCGACCAGGTGCGCAGCACGTCGGCGAGCGGCGCCGCTGATAGCGCGGCGAGGGTGGGGAAGCGGCGGAGGAACTCGCCATACGCGGGCACGACGCGCGTGACCTGCGTCTGTTGGAGCATCACCTCGGAGACAAGCACCGCGTACGGGTCCCGCGTTCGCCGCCAGGGAAGGTCGCGTGCGTGCCGGTCGTACCAACGCAGGACGCGTCTTCGGACGGCGGCTCGGGGCGGGTGGTCGTTGTACAATCTGTCGCCAGCATAGGTAGCCCGGAGTGCTGAGGGCCTCGGCCTTCAGTGCTTTTATTTCTAGGGCGGTGGGGTAGCGCAGGTCGCACCCGACAGGAGGCTCAATGAACAACCTCGAGAAGCCGGTCTATGTCTCTGCCGACGGCCTGAAGAAACTGCAGGCCGAGCTCGAAGAGCTGCGCACGGTGAAGCGCAACGAGGTGGCCGAGCGCATCCACGCCGCGATGGAGTTCGGCGACTTCACCGAGAACTCCGAGCTCGAGCAGGCCAAGAACGACCAGGCCTTCCTCGAGGGCCGGATCATGACGCTCGAGCAGATGATCAAGAACGCGCAGATCATCGACGAGAAGTCGAAGCACGACCTCGTCGAGGTGGGAAGCCACGTCACCGTCGAGTCCGACGGGCAGAAAGAGAAATACGTCATCGTCGGCTCGGCGGAGGCGGCTCCGGCGGAGGGCAAGATCAGCAATGAATCGCCGGTCGGCCGCGCGCTGCTGGGCCACCGGCCGGGAGAGACCGTGAAGCTGTCGGTCCCGGCCGGCACGATCGAAATGAAGATCCTGGCGGTCAGTTGAGCGTAGAGTCCCGCGAGAGCGTGGCGAGCAGAGGATCGGAGCAGGGTCACCAAGCGCGCTTCTGGGCGGACGAAGAGGCGGACCTGCTCGCCACCGATCGCGACCATGTGATCCGAGACTCGAAAACGCCATCGGGCGCGGTGCCGATCTCGGGTCTGCGTGGCCCGATCATCACCGACGCGCTCTACCGAACCTTCAAGCAGCGCGGCCTACGTATCCGCTACGTGTTCACCATCGATGACTACGACCCGATGGACTCGCAGTCGCTGAAGGACAAGGCCGCGATGGCGGAGTACATGGGGAAGCCGCTCGCGCACATCCCGTCGCCCCAGCCCTCGGCGGCCTCGGACTTCGCCCGCTTCCACGCATCGGCCTATCTCGACACGTTCGCGACGCTCGGCATCCGCCCCGAGGAGATCCACTGGCTGCGGGATCTCTACGGGGAGGGCGTGCTGGACCGGCAGATCGACCTCGTGCTGCGCAACGCCGCGACGATCCGCGAGATCTACGAACGCGTCTCGCACGTCACCAAGGACGAGCGGTGGCTGCCGATCGGCGTGATCTGCGAGAGCTGCGGCCGGCTGGGGACGACCTTCGCGTTCGACTACGACGGGAAGACCGTCGCGTACGAGTGCCGCAGGGACTACGTGGAGTGGGCGCAAGGTTGCGGCCACAGCGGAAGGCGGTCCCCGTTCAAGGGGAACGCGAAGCTCTACTGGAACCTGCAGTGGTGCGCGATGTGGGATCACTTCGGCGTCACGTACGAAGAAGGCGGCAAGGACCTGCTGACCGCCGGCGGGTCACGCGATCGGGCCAACGAGATCTACCGCGAGGTCTGGAAGCGGGAGCCGCCGATCGGTCTGGTGCACGAGTTCTTCACGACCGGCGGCAAGAAGATGTCGACCTCCAAGGGGCTCGGCGCGGCGGCGACCGATCTGGTGAGGGTCTATCCGCCGGAGCTGGTGCGCTTCCTCATGCTGCGCACGCATCCAAAACGTCACGTCGAGTTCGATCCGGCGGGACCGACCCTGCCCAAGCTGTACGACGACTACGACCGCTACGGCGACGCATTCCGGAACGAGCCGGAGAGCGATCAGGCGAAGGTGTGGGCGCTGTCGCAGATCGCGGAGGATCCCGAGCCGCCGGGCTTCCGCGTCCGTTTCGCCATCGTGGCCGACTGGCTCCAGATCCCGAGCGTCGACCCATTCGCCGAGGCCGACGAGCGCAAGGCGGCGCCGCTCTCCCCGCCTGAGCGAAAGGATCTCGAGCGCCGCATCGCGCTCGCGCGCGTATGGCTGGAGCGCTGGGCGCCCGACGAGGCGCGCTTCGCCGTCCTTCCCGAGCTGCCCGCCGACATCAAGCTCACCGATGGGCAGCGCCGCTACCTGGCGGCGGTGAAGGAGCTCATCGGCACGATCGACGATCCCGAGAAGCTGCAGTACGAGCTCTTCGAGGTAGCGAAGCGCGTGGGTCTGGTGGGTACGGACGGCAAGGTCTCGCGCGATGCCTTCAGCGCGATCTATCTGGCGTTCATCGGCAAGTCCAGCGGTCCGAAAGCTGGCTGGCTCCTGAAGACACTTCCCGTCGACTTCGTGCGCCGCCGGCTCGATGACGCGGTGAGCGCCCGGTGAACGGAAAGCTTCCCGTCGCGATCATCTGGCACATGCATCAGCCCTATTACCGGCACCCGCAGACGAGCGAGTTCGTGCTCCCCTGGGTGCGGCTGCACGCGTCGAAGGATTACCTCCACATGGCGCGGCTGCTCCAGGAGTTTCCCGGTGTGAAGGCGCACTTCACGATGGTCCCGAGCCTGCGGGACCAGCTCGAGGACTACGCGCGCGGCGCCGACGATGAGGACACGCGCGTGACGATGCGCACCGTCGACGGCCTTCTCACCTCGGACGAGAAAGAGCACATGCTGCGTCGCTTCTTCTCGATCCACCACGGCAATGTCATCCACCGCCACGACGAATACCGGCGGTTGCTCCAGCTCGGCCTCGCGACGCGCGACAGGCCCGAGCTCCTCTCCGACGATTACTTCGTCGATCTGGCCCTGTGGTTCAACCTCGCGTGGATCGATCCGGACGACATCGAAGGCGACGCGCGCCTGAAAGAGCTGCGCCAGAAGGGGCAGCGGTACACGCGCGAGGACGTGCGGTACGTGATCGGCCGGCAGCGAATGATGGCCTCGGGCGTCCCGCACCTGTATCACCGCCTCGAGCACGACGGTCAGGTCGAGATCCTGACGACGCCCTACTACCACCCGATCCTGCCGCTCATCATCGACAGCCGCAGCGCGCTCCGCGCGGACCCGAACGCGATCATCTCCGATCCACCGTTCGCGTATCCCGACGACGCGGCGTTCCAGATCGAGGAGGCCATCGCGTCGCACGAGCGGTCCTTTGGAAAGAAGCCGCGCGGCATGTGGCCATCGGAAGGATCGGTGTCGCCGGAGACGGCGAGCGCGATCTTCAAGGCGGGCCTCGCGTGGTTCGCCTCGGACGAGGGGGTGCTCGCGCGCTCCGCCGGCGTCGAGCTGAAGCGCGACGAGGTCGGCGGGCTGCTCGAGCCGCAGCTCCTGTACCGCCCGTACCGGCTGGCCGGCGGGGGTACCGCGATCTTCCGTGACCGCGAGATCTCGGACCGCATCGGCTTCCTCTACGGCGACATGTCGCCGCACGACGCGGTCGGCGACATGATCTGGAAGCTGGAGCGCGCGCGGGAACGCCTCCCCGACGAGGGCGGCCCGTATCTCGCGACGATCATTCTCGACGGAGAGAACGCCTGGGAGCAGTACCCCAACAACGGGAACGACTTCCTGCGGTACCTGTACGGCAAGCTCCAGTCCGACGAGCGCTTCGAGACCGTCCGGGTGAGCGAGTTCCTCGAGAGGACGCCCGCACACGTCGAGCTGCCGAACCTGCACACGGGGTCCTGGATCGACGCGACGCTCGGCGTCTGGATCGGCGAGCCCGCCCACGCGGCCGCCTGGAGCGCGCTCGAGAGGACGCGCCGTTTCGCGCAGGAGCAGTGGGGAGCGCTCCGGTACATGCCGAAGAGCGTGCGACAGCCACTCATGGTCGCCGAGGGCAGCGACTGGTTCTGGTGGTACTCCAGCCGGAACTCGAGCCCTGAGGACGCGGTCTTCGATGGCCTCTTCCGCGCGAACCTCGAGGTCGTGTGGTGGTACGCGGGCGCCGAGCCTCCGGACGACATTCGCTCCTCGCTCATGGATCCCAATCGCCTGGCGGCCGTCGTCGGTCGCGGCGGCGCTATGCTGCCCGGCGCTCGTGAGCAGTACGGTTAGCAGCGCGGTCGGCCGGATCTTGCCGGCGCTGTGTTCGCAGCTCCGTCCGCCCGCGGCGGACGAGCTCCAGGAATACGGCGGCCCAGGTCTGATCCGGCGCAAGCGCGTGATCGACGTCGGCTGCGGCGACGGCCGCATGGCCCTCGGCTGCGCGCCGTACGCGGCGGAGGTCCATGGCGTCGACCCCGATCCCGCGGCGATCCGCGGCGCCCGCGAGAAGGCGCGGCAGCTCGGTGTGGCGAACGTCCACTTCAAGGTCGGTGTCGCGCAGGAGCTGCCGTTCGCGCGTCAGCACTTCGACGTGGTGATCCTGTCGTGGACGCTCTGATGCGTCCCACGACGGGGCATGGTCGATGCCCTCCGGGAAGCCCACCGCATCCTTAGACCGCGCGGGCTGCTCATCGACGCGAGGCCTGATTCGCGCGTGATGGCGTACGCGGAACGGCAGGGCCCCACCGGGAAATACCGGAAGGCCGGCGCGATCGCGAGCGGTAAGGACGTGCTCGGCGACGACCGCTCCTCGGACGCGGCCGTCGAGGCCGCCACGCGCGAGGGCCTGTACCGCCCGCTCCGCGCGGGCCGTTTCTGGCACCGCGTGCTGTTCGAGGACCGCGGCGCGCTGCAGCGGTACCTCGACGACCACGCTCGCTTCGTTCACCGCGTGCGGTGGATGGTCGATCCGGCGACGCGGCGGCGCTGGGAGGCGGATCCGTTCGCCATCCGTCGGGCCGTCCGCTATGAGCTCTTCGAGCGCATCTGACCGGCGTTACGCGACCGTTGCTTGACGCCATCAGGCCCGGCGGCACACCCTATCCGACGTGATCGGCAGCCGCGTGACGATGCTCACCGTGGCGCTCGTCGCGACACTCGCCGGTAGCGGCGGCGCCGCCGCGACATGGGGCGACGACCCCGCGAGTGCGGTCGGGTCCGTGGAGATCGCATCGGACACGACCATGCATCCGGTGCTGGATCTGCCCAACGGATGTGCCGGCGACGACTGGAGCGTCGAAGACTCGATCGATTAGCCCGTCAGCGCGAATGCCGTCTCCCACACCGCTTCGTAGCCCTCGAGGATCCGCGGCCAGGCGAAACGCTTCGCCGTCGCGCGGCCTTCGGCGCGGATCGCGCGCCCGAGCTCGGGCCGCTCGCGGAGCATCAGGTGGGTCGTCAGCAGCTCGCGAGCATCGTCGCTCTGCACCACGACCGCGTTCCCGAGTGGCACCGCGTAGTCCTCGCCCGTGCGTCCCAGATAGGCGATACCACCCGAGGCCATGACCTCCAGCCCGACCAGACCGAACGGCTCCTTCTCAGAGTTTGCGAGCACGCCGTCGGCCGCCGCATACAGCGACCGCAGTGCCTTCTCGTCGATGAAGAAGTCGAGAAAGACGACCTCGGCGACGGTCGTCGCGATCGCCGCCGCGAGGTCGCGCGACGTCGCCGTCGACGGCAGCGCGAGGCGTTCGACGTTCAGGCCGTGCGAGAAGATACGATCCCCAACGACGTCGGCGTAGGGGCTGCGGCTGCCGCGCATCACGAAGCGCGGCCGCAGGCCGGCGTCGCGCATCGCCGCGACCGCGTCGATCGCCCACGTCCACCGCTTGTCGACGTCGAATCGCGCGACCTTCACGAACGTCGGTCGATCGCCGAACGCCTTGCGCATCGCTGTCACGTCGCTCGGCGGCAGCGGCTTCAGGTAGCGGTCCGCGATGCCGTTGGGAAGGATCGCGGCCTCGACGTCGACCTTCGCCAGCTCCATCCGCATGAAGCGCGAGATCGTTGTGATCGACGCCGCGCGCCGCAGCAGCGGGAAATCGACCCGGCCGAATCCGTACGTGTTGTTCGCGTTCCAGAAGAGCGCCGCCGAGCGATCGCCGCGGGCCCTGAGCAGCGCGGCCGTGTTGATCGCCGCCGCGCCGGTCTGCCAGTCCTCGAAGAGCACGACGCTTCGCTCGCCGCGGGATGAGGCTTCGCCGATGACGTTGCCCACCAGATGCGGAGGGACCGTACGCGAGAAGTCGAGATACTTGCCCTCCTCGCCGTCGTATACGTCTTTGGGGTGGTACCGGCTGATCCACTGGCCCCACCGCTCGAGAACGAAATGCCCGTCGTAGCGTTCCTCGCGCGTCGGCAGTGCGGGGTCACCGACGAAGAGGTGATGCACGCGATGTCCGCGCTCGAGCAGCGCATCGGCGAGGTCGATCATCCGCGTCGCGAGACCGCCGACGAACGAATATCGGTCCGGACCCTCGAACGCGACGAGGACGACTTGGAGCATGGACGCCGATAATGACACGCTCATGGATCGCCTCCAGCGCGTTCGCGAAGACCCCGACGGCGTGCGTGCGATGCTGGTGGCACGTCATTTCGACGCGCCCCTCGATCGTCTCCTGGACCTCGACAAGCAGAGCCGGGAGCTGCGGGCGAAGAAAGAGCTGCTGCAGGCCGAACGGAACAAGGCGAGCAAGGGCGGTCCGCCGAGCGACGCTGTCAAAGTGCGCATGCGCGAGGTCGGGGACGAGATCAAGGCGATCGACGCGCTGCTCGTCCCGCTCGAGGCGGAGCGCGACGAGCTCGCTCTGTGGATCCCGAACGATCTCGCGCCGGATGTCCCCGCCGGCAAGGACGAGCACGACAACCGCGTCCTGCGGGAGGACGCCAGGCGCGAGCTCGGCTTCAAGGCGAAGCCGCACTGGGAGGTCGGGGAGACGCTCGGGATCCTCGACATCGCGCGCGGGGCCAAGCTCTCGGGATCGCGGTTCTACAACCTCCGCGGTGCCGGCGCGGCGCTGCAGCGCGCTCTTGTCGCGTGGATGATCGATCTCAAGATCGACGCGGGTTTCACGGAGATCTATCCGCCGTTCGTCACGCGCAAGGAGACCCTCGTCACGTCCGCGCATCTGCCGCACTTCGACGAGAACCTCTACCGGGACGACGACGACGACGTCTGGCTCATCCCGACCGCCGAGACCCAGCTGATCTCACAGCATCGCGACGAGACCATCCCGCTCGAGCGGCTGCCGCTGCGCTATGTCGCGTACACCGCGTGCTTCCGTCGCGAGAAGATGAGCGCCGGCCGCGACGTGCGCGGCATCAAACGCGGGCATCAGTTCGACAAGGTCGAGATGGTCTGCTTCACGCTGCCGGAAGACTCCCCGAAGGAGCTCGACCGGCTCACGCAGCTCGCCGTGGACGTCGTCGAGAAGCTGGAGCTGCCGGTGCGCCTGGTCGAACGCTGCGCCGGCGATCTCGGCTTCGTCGCGATGAAGGGCTACGACGTCGAGACGTGGGGACCGGGCGTGGGGGAGTGGCTCGAGGTGTCGTCGACGAGCGACGGCGGATCGCTGCAGGCGGACCGCGGCGGCATCCGCTTCAAGCGCGAGACCGGTGGCCGTCCCGAGCATCCGCACATCCTCAACGCGTCTGGCGTCGCGCTGCCGCGGCTCATGATCTCGATCATCGAGAACTATCAGCAGGCCGACGGTTCGGTCGTCATCCCGAAAGTCGTGCGACCCTACATGCGCGGGCGCGAACGCATCGCGCGCGGTGAGTTCGCGCTCTAACCCTGCCGCGCGCCGACCGCACTGCTCTCGCGCCGAAGCAGGTACGCGGCGACCGCGCCGCCGATCAGTCCGGCGAAGAAGCCGGTGTCGAGCCACCAGTCGGACGGATCGAAGGCGAGCATCGCGAGGACGAAGACGACGCCGAGGACCAGAGCCGCCGCGGCGCCGGCCGCTGCCGCCTGCCACGCGCGTACCGGCAGCGGGCCGCCACGGAGCGAGACCCACGCGGCGTAGCCGAGCAGCGCCACCACGATGAGCAGCAGGGGAAGGTACGGGCCGAATGCGTCGATCGACTCGGTGGTCAGCGTGGAGCTCGGCCGGAAGCTGAGGTTCTGCGCGAGGCTGCCAGTGCGCGAAGGGCTGCTGGAGGTGCCGAGGCTACCGCTGGCTTCCTCCCACCCGGCGAAGCTCGATGTCAGCACGAGCAACGCACCGACCAGCGCGACCGCGCCACCCGCCTTCCTCATCTTGGCGCCGGACTATACGCGCTGCGCCGCGTGATGCGCCCTAGGACGAGGAATCGCAGGGCAGGCCGTTGAGCTGGCGGATCTTCGCGTTGGTCTCCTCGTTGAGCGTGTTGTACTGCGCGATCAGCGAGACGTAGTTGTTGTACACGGCGGGCGGGGCCCCGCCCGGATACTGCGCCTCGATCTGCCGGATCTGCGCGTCCAGCGCCGCGAGCGTCGTGCGCGCGCTGCCGATCTGCGAGCGCAGCGCCA
This sequence comes from Candidatus Limnocylindria bacterium, assembly GCA_035281485.1. Taxonomy (GTDB): domain Bacteria; phylum Chloroflexota; class Limnocylindria; order P2-11E; family P2-11E; genus CF-39. The sequence continues at coordinate 9,348 of DATEDV010000434.1, forward strand.
GGCCTTGCTGGATGCACGGGTCGGGCGCAGGCGGCGGGAAGTTGGTGAAGCCGAGGGCGAGCATCTCGCGGTCGCTGAATCGGTTCGGGCAGCTGAGGATCGCTCCGAACTGCGTGCAGAGGACCGGCTCGTTCATGATCCCGTACTTGTCGACGCCGTACAGACCGGGACTCGGCTGCTTCGTGGCCCAGTGTCCGGCTTCGCTCGCCTCCGGCCCGTGGCAGCACCAGATGTGACCCAGCTCGTGTAGCGCGACGGCGACGTTGTTCTCGACGCTCCGCGGCCCGAGCTCGCCCGACACGTACAGGAGGATGTCCTGCGAGGCGTCCGAGAGCGAGGTGCGATGCACCGACGTGCCGCGCGCCGCGATGACGAACATCGTGATGTCCGCTGAGTCGTCCACGACCTGCAGCGAGCCGAGTCCACGCGTGGCCGACCTCCATTCAGCGGCCAGGGTCGAACGGATAGTGGCGACAGACGCATCGCGCAGCGGGACGAGGGACGGATTCGGCTCGAACGTTTCGTGAGGGGGCGCGTCGCTCGTCACGCGGATCGTGAGCGAAGCCGCGCTCATCGGGCGCGTCGGGATGAAGAACGCACCCGTCTTCGTCTCGATCGTCGTCGCGTTCTGGCACGTCGCGGTGTAGCCCGCCGTACCTGAGGGCACACGCGGTGTCGGATACGTCCAGCTGACGATGCCGTCGGGATTTGCGAGCTGATCCGGGAGCGTGCGTGGCGCAGGGTCCCCGTAGTGGCCTACCGGGATCTGCAGCGACGCGCTACAGCTGACGCCCGGTGCGGTGCGGACGGACAGCGACCCGTACTTCGCTTCGTTGACACTGAGCGGCAGCGCCGTCGCGCCGGGCGTGGCGCCTGGCTGGGAGCTTCCCGCCGTCGGCTCTCCGGGCCCGCCCGCCGGCGACGGGCCGCACCCGGCGACCGCGAGGGCGAATGCCCAGACCAGCACCCTTCGACGGACAGACACGGTCATTTCAGGCTAACGCTCGCTCGTCACTTTCGGTGCCACCGCGCGGCGGGCCCAGCGCGTCCGCTACTGAACGATGTCGGCGGGAAGAACAGACTTACGTTGGACGCCACCCGACCTCAGCGATAGGGGAGATGAAGATGACTTCTACCACCATCCCAAAGCCGCGTCTGCAGGACATCAGCGGCCGAGTGATCGACCCGAACGATGCGGATTACGACGCCGCCCGCACGGTATTCCGCGGCGGAGTCGACAAACGTCCAGCCCTGATCGTGCGCGTCGCTGACGCTCAGGATGTCGCGCGCGTGATCGCCCTGGCTCGCGAGACCGGTCTTGAGCTCGCGGTGCGGAGCGGCGGCCACAGCAGCGCGGGCCACAGTGTGACCGAGGGCGGCATCGTGCTGGACCTATCCGACATGAAGGGCCTCGAGATCGACGTCGCGAACCGCACGGCCTGGGCCGAGACCGGCCTCACCGCGGTCGAAGTGACGAAGGCGCTCGCGCCACATGGGCTCGCCGTCGGCTTCGGGGATACGGGTTCGGTCGGCATCGGCGGCATCACGACCGGCGGTGGCATCGGACTGCTGACGCGGAAGTTCGGAATGACGATCGACTCGCTGCTCGCCGCCGACGTGGTCACGGCGGATGGGCAGCTGGTCCGCGCGGATGAGAGGAGTCATCCCGACCTCTTCTGGGCGCTGCGCGGTGGGGGCGGGAATTTCGGCGTTGCGACCCGCTTCCAGTACCGGCTGCACGAGGTGCCCCAGGTCCTCGGCTGGATGCTGGTCCAGCCTGCGACAGCCGAAACGATCGCGGCCTTCATCGCCGAGGCAGACAAGGCGCCGGAGGAGCTCACGACGATCGCGAACATCATGCAGTGCCCGCCGTTGCCCTTCGTCGCGGAGGAGCATCACGGCAAGCTCGTCAACTTCGCGTTCGTCGTGTACGCCGGCGATACCGCCGCGGGCGAGCGCGCGCTCGCGCCGATCCGCGCGATCGCGCCCGCCATCGCTGACCTGATCAAGCCGATCCCGCTTCCGGAGATCTACCCGCCCGAGGAGGCCGAGTATCACCCGCTCGCGGCGGACCGGACGATGTTCCTGGAGCGGGTCGACCGCGGGGTCGCCAAGACCATCATCGACAGGACCGATGAGCACGTGCGAGCCACCGGTGCGCAGATGGCCGGCGCGCAGCTGCGCGTCCTCGGCGGCGCGATGGCCCGCGTGCCCGCCGATGCCACCGCCTTCGCGCTGCGATCGAGCCGGATCATGGTCAACCTGTTCAGCATGTACGCGACGCCCGCGGAAAGACCCGTGCACGAGGCCTGGATCGCAAAGATGGGTGCCGAGCTCGAGCAGGGGGACAAGGGCGCGTACGTGAATTTCCTGGGTTTCGACGGCGCGGACCGGATCCGCGCGGCCTATCCCGGAAAGACCTGGGATCGCCTCAGGCAGATCAAGCGGCGCTACGACCCGACGAATCTCTTCCGCCTGAACCAGAACATCCCGCCGGCTAACGTGTCCGTATGAGTGCCAGGAAGAAGGCGCCGGCAAAGGTCCGGTCGGCGCGGGGCGGTCCGCGGAAGGACCTCGGCGCCCCGGTCGACAAGTACTTCGCCGATCAGCCGCCCGACAAGCGCGCACTCCTCGACAAGCTGCGCGCCCTGGTCGACAGGGAATTGCCGCAGGCCGAAGCGACGATCAAGTGGGGCGTGCCGATCTATCAGGTGAACGGCAGGAATGTGTGCTCGATCGCTGCGTTCAAAGAGCACGTCGGGATCAACTTCTTCGCCCCGCCCGACAAGCTGGCCGATCCGGACCGGAGACTCGAGGGCGGCGGGAAGAGCATGCGGATGCTGAAGGTGCGGTCCGCGAAGGACATCGACAGCGCCGGCATCCGACGGTGGCTGAAGGCGGCGGTCGCGGCGAGCTCCTGAGTCAGTCCTCGAAGAGATGGGTCAGGAACTGCTGCCGGCCATCGAGGAACGCGCGCGTGAGCTCGACGATCTCCGTGCGCTCGTACGCCGTCTCGACGATGCCCCGCTCGGATAGCACGTAGATCCGCGCGCCGGGATACCCGAGCAGGATCGGGGAGTGCGTCGACACGATGAACTGCGATCCCTCAGCGATGAGGTCGTGCATCCGCCGCATGAGCGCGAGGTTGCCGCGCAACGACAGGGCCGCCTCGGGCTCGTCGAGGATGTAGAGGCCCTTCGGTCCGAAGCGGTGCGTGACGAGCGCGATGAACGATTCGCCGTGCGAGCGCTCGTGCAGTGGTATCCCGCCGTGCGCCGCCAAGACGCCGGCGTCCACCCGTTCGAGCTCCTCGACGTGAGTGGCGACGTTGAAGAAGCTCTCGGCGCGCAGGAAGTAGCCGGTCCGCGGGCGACGCGTGCCGCGCACCAGGCGCAGGTACTTGTGCAGGACGGAGTGCGAGGCGCGCGTGGAGATCGTCATGTTCCGGCTCCCGCCCTCCGCGTTGAAGCCGGCGGCCACGGCGATCGCCTCGATCAGCGTTGACTTGCCGCTGCCGTTCTCGCCGGCGAACACCGTCACATGCGGATCGAGCTCGAGCTCTGAGAGGTGCTCGACCGCGGGGATGGAGAATGGGTAGGCGCCGAAATCGGCGACCTCGTCCCGCTTCAGGACGACCGAGCGGATGAACGTGCTCTCCACGCGGCTAGGTCGCCGTGCCCAGCTCTCGGATACGTGCCTTGACGAGCTTGGTGACGAGCACGGACGGTAGCGGCTTGTCCGCGGAGAACCGGATGGTGCCCGCGCTGGTGTCGTAGGACTTGAGATCCGCGGCGTGCGCGCGCATGACCGCGGGACTCTGCACGTAGAAGCTGCAGTGCTCGGCTCCGTATCCGAAGCTCACCAGCGGTCGGCCAGCGAGCTTGAGCATCGGCACGCCGTAGCTGATCCCTTCCGTCGCTGTCGGCGCGGCCGCCTGCATCGTCTTGCGCAGGCTCTGGAGGGCCGCGCGTTTGTCGCGCGGAACCCTCGCGAGGAAAGCGTCCACGGACGCCGTGTCATTCGTGGTCGCAGCTTTCTTGGTCGTCCGCATCGGCGCGGGTCGCTTCGTCGTCCTTCTCGTGGCCATCGGCCTCACTCCCGTGCGTTGCCCCGTCTCGCCGCGGCTAGCATCGCATCGCTAGCATCCGGCCATGCCGGAGACACGCTACGCGCGCCTGGGTGAGGACCACATCGCGTACCAGACGGTGGGCTCGGGCCCGCGGGACATCCTCTTCATGTCCGCCTGGTTCAGTCACGTCGACGGTCGGTGGGAGGAGCCGCGCTTCGCGGCGATGCTGCGGCGCCTCGCGGCGATGGGCAGGCTCATCGTGTTCGATCGTCGTGGCATCGGCGCGTCGGATCCGATGACCGCGGCCGAGCCCAACTGGGAGGACTGGGCCGACGACATCCGCGCGGTCATGGACGCCGCCGACTCCGAGCGCGCGACCGTGATCGGCGTCGGCGACAGTGGCCCTCTCGCGATGCTGTTCGCGGCGACGCATCCGCAGCGCGTGTCGTCGCTCGTCGTGATCAACACCGGCGCCCGGCTGGTCCAGGCGCCGGACTATCCGTGGGGTCTCTCCGCCGAGGACGTGCAGCGATTCCTCATCAGAACGAAGGAGACCTGGGGCACCGGCGGCATCTCGGACGTGTTCAGTCCATCGACGGCAGGGGACGAGCGCTACCAGCAGTGGTGGGCACGCTATCAGCGGATGAGCGCGAGTCCCGGACGGAGCACGGCGATGGCGCGACTCACGTTCGCCGTCGACGCGCGCCGCGTCCTCCCGACGATCCACGTGCCGACGCTGGTGCTGCATCGAAAGGATTTCCGGTTCTTCCCGATCGAGCTCGGACGCTACATCAGCGAGCACATTCCTGGCGCGAAGTTCGTCGAGGTGCCGGGTGCCGACGGCTTCATCTATCTGGGAGATACCGACGCACTCCTCAGCGAGGTGGAGCACTTCGTCACCGGCGCGCGCCGTGCCGTCGATACCGACCGCGTGCTCGCCACGGTGCTCCTCACCGACATGGTCGGCTCGACCGACCGCGCGGCGCAGCTCGGGGACCACCGCTGGCGTGCCGTCCTGGACACACATGACGACATCGTCCGGGCCCAGCTCGAGGCCTATCGCGGGAAGCTGCATCGGGCCACCGGCGACGGCCTGTTGGCGACCTTCGATGGACCCGCGCGCGCCGTGCGCTGCGCGCAGGCGATGCGCGACCTGCTCCGCGAGACGGACATCCACATTCGATCCGGACTTCACGCCGGCGAGGTGGAGCTGCGCGGGAACGAGATCGGGGGCATCGCGGTGCACATCGCGGCGCGCATCAGCGCGGAGGCGGGCTCCGGCCAGATCCTCTGCTCGAGCACCGTGCGCGATCTCGTCACGGGCTCCGACCTCCAGTTCGTCGATCAGGGACGCCGTCAGCTCAAGGGCGTGCCCCAGGAGTGGCAGATCTTCGAGGTGCGCTAGGAGCCCGCTTGACAAGGCCGGGCATTTCATTTAACAAGTATGTTAAGTGAGATGACCGCCACTCCCACAGCCCCGGACGCGCTCGGGAACACGTTCGCGGCGCTGGCCGACCCCACGCGGCGAGCGATCCTGGCTCGGCTGCGCGACGGCGACGCCCCGGTGAGCGTGCTGGCGGAGCCGTTCGACATCAGCCTGCCTGCGGTCTCGCGGCACCTGAAGGTGCTCGAGCGAGCAGGGTTGATCTCGCGCGGCCGCGACGCGAAGTGGCGGCCGTGCCGCCTGGACGCCGCGCCGATCAAAGAGGTCGCCGCGTGGGCCGACGGTTACCGCGCGTTCTGGGAGGCCTCATTCAAGAAGCTCGACGACCTGTTGGTCGAATTACAAGGGGAGGACAAAGACCATGGCGATCGATAGCCGTACGGAGAACGAGAAGTCAACCGGGGGAACGCGCGTGCAGAAGATCACGCCGTACTTCTGGTTCGACGATCAAGCCGAGGAGGCCGCGAAGTTCTACGTCTCGATCTTCAAGAATTCGCGCGTGAGAAGCGTGACGCGCGACCCGGTCGGCGTCGGCGGCCAGCAGGGCCGCGTGATGGTCGTCGACTTCCAGCTCGAGGGGCAGAACTTCATCGCGCTGAACGGCGGTCCGCAGTTCAAGTTCACCGAGGCGATCTCTCTGTTCGTCACATGCGAGACGCAGGCCGAGGTCGACGAGCTCTGGAAGAAGCTCACCAGCGACGGCGGCGAGGAGAGCCAGTGCGGCTGGCTCAAGGACAAGTACGGGCTGTCGTGGCAGATCATCCCGCGACAGCTGATGGAGATGATGCAGGACAGAGATCCCGCGAAGGCGAAGCGCGTTACCGAGGCGATGCTGCAGATGCGGAAGATCGACATCGCCGGTCTCAAGAGCGCGTACGACCAGCGATGACGGGCCTCGTCATCCAGGCGTCGACGTCCGATCGCGAGATCGTGATGAGGCGTACGTTCGACGCTCCGCGGCATCTCGTCTTCGACGCCTGGACGAAGCCGGAGCTGCTCAAGCGTTGGTTCGGGCAGGCCCACGGCTGGACGATGCCGATCTGCGAAGTGGACCTCCGACCCGGCGGCTCATACCGCTATGTGATGCGCGGACCCGACGGCGAAGAGGTCGTGATGCGCGGGGAGTACCGCGAGATCGTGCCTCCGGAGCGCCTCGTGACGACCGAGGTATTCGCGGGCTTCTCGGAAGTTGGCTGGCGGCCCGAGGACGCGACGGTGAGCACGATGGTGCTCACGGAGAAGGAGGGACGGACGACCTGGACCGCGACCGTTGTCTATCCCTCGAAGGCCGTGCGCGATGCGGCTCTGCAAAGCCCGATGGAATCAGGGATGAGCCAGTCCTTCGAGAAGCTCACCGAGGTGCTCGCAACGCTCGTTTAGCGGAACACGAGGGCCGCCCTCGCGGGCGGCCCTCTGACCGAGGTCTTAACGCTTCGCCAGGGTCTCCTTGGCGCGTTCGAACGCGGCCTCGTCCATGGGACTCATCAGCTGGAAGTAGTTGCCGTCGGGGTCGGAGAACGTCGTGATGGTCATCCCGCTGTCCTCGCCGGGGTCGTATGGCTCTTTCACGACGGTCGCGCCGGCGGCCTTCAGCTTCGCGAACTCGCCCTTGACGTCGGGCGTCTCGATGTTCCAGAGGATGCGTCCAGGCTCGCGGTTCTTCCCCTTCACTTCGCTGTGCGGGCCGATCATCACTCCGGCGTCGCCGAACTGCCAACCGAAATAGCCACCCTCGCCATCGTCCCAGGTCGGTTTGCCGAACAGCTTGCTGTAGTAGTCCTTGAGCCTCTGCGGATTCTCGGTGCCGATCATGATGCCGCTGAACTTCATCAGTTCCCCCCTTTAGGCTGCACCTGCTGTGTCGTTCGAGCCTAGTCCTTCAGGGCCAGTCCTTCTCGCTTGGCGGCTCGCACGCTAGACGAGGGCGCACAGTGTTCCTCTTCTCATTCCGCCCGGTGCGCGCGTCGGCCTTCAGCGCGTCAAGCTGAGCACGAGCAGCGCTGCTATCAGCGCCGCGAGTGACGGCATGAAGCTCAAGCGGAGGTAGTCGAGCGTTCTGACGTGGATCCCACGTCGGCGCAGGATCACGAGCCACATCAGCGTCGCGAGGGAGCCGAGCGTCGTGAAGCTCGGGCCGACGTCGACTCCGATGAGGATCGCGGCGGTGATGGTCGGGTCGCTGGTCGCGCCGCGCTCGAGGGCCGCGCTCAGCAGGACGGCGGCCGTAAGGTTATTCATCGCGTTCGCGAGCATCGCCGCAGCGATGCCGATGGATGCCGGAGCGGACACACTTGAACTCAGCTCACGGATGACGATCGCGGCCGAGTCCACGAGCCCGGCACGCGACGCGCCCTCGACGACCACGACCAGTCCGGCGAAGAACGGAAAGATGCCCCATTCGATGTCCGCGGCGAACCCACGTGGATGCAGCCGATGCGCGACGAGGAGGGCGACGCTGAGGAGGGCTCCGCCGAGGACCGCGATCGGGCCGATCGGCACGCTCATCTCCAGCGCGAGCAGGTACGCGACGAGCACGGCGGCGATACCCACCGCGAACGCGGGTGCGCTCCGCGGTTCCGGCCGGGGCTCGCGCCGCCGCTCGGGAAGCGGACCTCTGAGCACCGACCGGTGACCGAGGAAGAGCGCGACGATGGTGGCCACGGCGGCCGCGGCCGACGGTAGGAGGAGATGGCGCAGATAGTCCGAGAGCGGGAGCGGGTGGCCTTCGAGGATGATGATGTTCGTCGGATTCGCGATGGGTAGCACCGCCGATGCCGCGTTCGCCAGGAAGGCGCATGCGAGCGCGTAGGGCATCACCGGTGCTCCTACAGCGGCCACCATGCGGACGACGAGCGGTGTAAGCAGGAGGATCGTCGCGTCGTTGGAGAGCGTCGCCGTCACGGCGACGGAGAGCGCGCACACCAACAGAAAGAGCACTTCCTGGCGGCCCCGCGCGACCCGATAGGCGCCTCGCGTGAGCCACGCGAGCACGCCGCTCTGCTCGGCGACGGCGGCGGTGGCCATGAGCCCGAGGAAGAAGAGGAATACGTTCCACTGGGCCGCTACAGCGGCGAGCGCGTCGGCCGGTGTGACCGCGCCGACGGCGAGCATCGCGGCGGCGCCCGCGGCGGCGACGAACCATTCGCTGACGCCGCGCGGGCGAGCCATGACGCCCGCGAGCGTGAGCAGGAGCAGCGCGAAGGCGATCAGTGTGCGTTACGGGTTCGCGGTGCCGATCGGAGGAGGTGCGCATCCCGCGAGGATCTAATGACCCTCGCCGTGCTCGCCTGGGGGCGGCGTCTCCGCTGGTCCGCCGCCACTCCGTGGCGTGCTTCCGGCTGGACAGCTCAGACGCGGATTGAAGTCCGCGAAGACACCGCTGGGATTCTCCACGAACCAGACATGCAGTGCGTAATGTTCGTGCTCGACTCCGATGTGGGCCGGCAGCTTCGTGAACGACCGGTCGAAGAGCCGCGGAGGCTCACTGACGGCATCAGCGACGATCTCGTACTCCACGCCGACGACTCGGCCGGCCGCATCGAACATGAGCGCCTGAGGTCGGTCTGCATCGATCGGTCCGCGGATCAAACCCTCATGGGTGGCGTGGAATCCCATAGCGCCCTTCGCCGCCGGCTGCCCGAAGCTCGATGCGTCCAGGCAATAGACATCGCGCTTGTAGCCTTCGGCCGTCGCGCGTTCGAGGGTGTACCCGGCGTATTTCTGCGCCACTGCCGCGACCTGGAGGGACGTTGCCGGAGTGGACGCGTTCGGCGCGTTTGCCGGCGCAGGCGAGCCACATCCCGCGGCGACTCCAGCGATGACGACTAGCACGGTGAGGCGCATCTTTCCGCGGCAACTCTACGGTGGCTCGCAAGCACTCATCCGATCCAAGGACCTCGCCAGGCCTTGGCGCATCGTTTGAGTCGACTGCGGGTCTGCTGCGCAGGCACAACGAGACGGCTACGAGGAAAGGAAGACGAGCCGCGTCACGGCCACGACGGTACCCGCGGGTAGTGCGCGTCAGCGTCCGCATCAACACGTCGTGAGATGGTCCGATCATGACGAAACCCGCATCATTAAGTACATCGGAGGGGTGGCAGAGCGGACGAATGCGGCAGATACGTCCGATCTCCCCGCCGTGATCCAATCGGGTGGGGCACAAAGTGGGCCCAGATAGCGAGCGCTGGACACCGCTGCTAGCGTCTAGCTCCGAGGGAGCAGGGGTGGGCCGTTTCTCGCACGTCGCGCTCGTCGGTGTCGCTCTAGTCGCCCGCGTTTCGCCGGTCGAGTCTCAGAGCGCTGTCGTCCCGCCCGTCCAGATCACGGCGCGCGCGACGACTGCGCCGACAGGTCAGCCGAACACAACGCTGCCATTGGTCACGACCGCGCCAGCAACGTCTACGCGCACGGCCACGGTCGCGCCGACGACGCCTGCGCCTCGAACCACGCCGCCTCCGACAGCACCCCCCACCCAGTCCCCGGCTCGCGTGACGTTCACCTCTGTGCGGTCGCCGGTCAGTCGCGGCGGCACCGGTCAAGTGGTGGTCGCGACAACGCCGACCACGAGCTGCACGATCACTGTCAGCTACGCAAGCGGACCGAGTCAGGCACAAG
>DATEDV010000435.1:0-6189 GCA_035281485.1 Candidatus Limnocylindria bacterium
GGTCCCGTACACGAGACGGTCGTAGATCTCGTCCGCGTACACCAGGAGATCGTGCTCCTCCGCCAGTCGCGCGATGCCCGCGACGTCCTCCTTCTCGAGGACCGCGCCGGTCGGGTTATTCGGGAAGCCGAGAAGGATCGCGCGCGTGCGCGGCGTGATCGCGGCGGCGACGTCGTCGGGTCGCAGCCGGAAGTCGTCCTCCTCGCGCGTCGGCACCGCGACCGGAACGCCGCCGGCCAGAACGATGCCCGGGACGTACGCGACATACGAAGGATCGGCGAGGATGACCTCGTCGCCGTCGTTCAGCGTCGCGCGCATCGCGAGATCCACCGCCTCGGACACGCCGACCGTCACGATGATCTCCCGGTCCACGTCGTAGCGAACGCCGCGCAGCTTCGCCGTGTGAGCGCTGATCGCGTCGCGCAGCGGACGGATGCCGTAGTTGGAGGTGTACTTCGTCTTGCCGTCCTTTATCGAGCGGATCGCGGCCTCGCGGAACCGCTCCGGCGTGACGAAGTCTGGCTCCCCCACGCCGAGCGAGATCGCGCCCTCGACGCCGGCGATGAGATCGAAGAAGCGGCGGATGCCGCTCGCCGGGATGCGCTCGACCTTCGCGTTCGTCAGCGGACGCCGCGTCACTTTCACGCCGCCACCTCCGGTCGGAGCTCGTGGTGCTTGGTCTCCCGTTCGTAGGCTGCCGCCACCCGGAACATCGTCGCCTCTTGGAAGGAGTTCGCGATGACCTGAAGCCCGATCGGCAGACCGTCCGACAGACCGCACGGGAGCGAGATACCCGGCAGCCCGCTGATGTTCACCGGCAGCGTGAAGATGTCGTTGAGGTACATCGAAAGCGGATCGTCGACCTTCTGGCCGATCTTGAACGCGACCGTCGGCGACGTCGGCGTGACGATCGCGTCGACCTTCTCGAAGACGCGGTCGAACTCCTGCTTGATCAGCGTGCGCACCTTCTGGGCCTTCACGTAGTACGCATCGTAGTAACCCGCCGATAGCGCGTACGTGCCAAGGATCATCCGGCGCTTCACCTCGGGCCCGAAGCCACTCCCCCGCGTACGGCGGTACGTCTCGATGAGATCGGGGCCCTCGACGCGAAGCCCGTAGCGCACGCCGTCGTAGCGCGCGAGGTTCGCCGAAGCCTCCGCCGGCTGGATCAGGTAGTAGACCGCGAGCCCGTGATCGGTGAGCGACAACGAGACCTCGACGAGCTCCGCGCCCTGACGCTCGAGCTCACGAAGCGCCTCACGGACGGCGCGCTCGACGCCCGGCTCCATCCCGGAGATGAAGAACTCCTTCGGTACTCCGATGCGCATGCCCTGCACCCCGCGATCGAGATCGCGCCGGAGGTCCTCCCTGGGGAGCGGCATCGTCGTCGCGTCGCTGGCGTCCTTGCCGAAGAGGGCCTGGCAGACGATCGCGCAGTCCTCGACGCTGTTCGCGAAGGGGCCGACCTGATCGAGCGAGGACGCGAACGCGACGACCCCAAAGCGCGAGACGCGACCGTACGTGGGCTTCATGCCGACGACGCCGGTGAGCGCGGCGGGCTGGCGGATCGAGCCGCCGGTATCGGTGCCGAGCGCGAACAGGGCTTCGCCGGCGGCGACCGCCACGGCGCTGCCGCCCGAGGAACCGCCGGGCACGCGGTCGACGCACCACGGATTCTTCACTGGGCCGAACGCTGAGTTCTCGTTAGAGCTGCCCATGGCGAACTCGTCGAGGTTCGTCTTGCCGACCATCACCGCGCCCTCGGCGTCGAGCCGTTCGACGACGGTCGCCGAATACGGCGGGACGTAGCCCTCGAGGATCCTCGAGCCTGCCGTCGTCGCGATGCCTTTCGTGCCGATGATGTCCTTGCACGCCCAGGGGATCCCGCAGAGCAGAGGCGCATCGCCACGCTTCAGTCGCTGGTCCGCCGCGCGGGCTTGTGCGAGCGCGGGTTGGTCATCGATCCGGAGCCAGGCATTGAACCGATCGGTGTGCGCGCGCGCACTCGCGATGGTCTGCAGCTCCTCCGCGCTCACCTCGCGCGCGCGCAGCATCCGTGCGGCCTCGAGGATCGTCGCGGGCAGCCTGCGTTCGTGGTACGGGGGGGCGGTCATCGCTCCTCGAGGACCTCCTGCACGCGGAAGAATTCGCCGTCGCGGCCGCCCTTCGGCGCGTTGGCCAGCGCCTCGTCGGTGGTGAGACCGGGCCGGATCACGTCGTCTCGCTGCACGCCGACGAGCGGCAGCGTGGACGCCGTCGGCGAGATCTCGCTCGTGTCCACGGCCCGGAGGCGCTCGACCGCGTCGAGGACGACCGAGAGCTGTCCGGTGAAGCGCTCGATCTCGTCCTCGGTCAGCGCGATGCGCGCGAGGTCGGCAACATGAACGATCGTGGCGCGGTCGATGGGCATGCGCCCAGTCTAGGAGCCGTGCTTCTCCAGCTTCACGAGCCGACCGTCGGGATCGCGCACGGCCATCTCTCGGGTACCCCAGTGTGTCGCGGTGAATGGCGTGACGACTTCGGCGGGCCGCTCGGGCGGGGTCTCGTCCGTGACGGAGAGATAGAGCTCTACCGCCGGCGTGCGGTCGCCGGCGATCTCGGCGAGATAGATGTACGGCCCTCCAGCGCGCGGCCTCAGCAGTCCCGACGTGCCGCGGTCCTCGTCGAGCTCGAATCCCAGCGCGCGCCAGAACGCCACGCTCTTTCCCCAGTTGTGCGTCTCGATGTAGATGTGGTGGACCCTGTCGGCGGGCATCGCTATCTCCCCTTCCTGCGCTTCTCGCGGTCGAGGTACTCGCGCAGCGCGGCGGCGACGAGCGCGGAGAGGCTCATCTCCCGGTCGATCGCAAGGTGTTTGGTGTCGCGGATCAGCTCGACCGGCAGGTACACGTTGAACTGACGCACGTCGTCGGCCATCTAACTTGCTAGGATACTAGCGCAGTCACCTTCGGCCCGAGGACGGCAAGACCCACGAGCACGGACGCGACGACGCCGATCAGCACCATCGCCGCGGCGACGTCCTTCGCCGCCTTCGCTCGCGGTTGGCGCTCGGGCGACGCCAGCGTGACCGCGAGCTCGATCGACGTGTTGAGCGCCTCCAGCGCGAGCACCAGCGCGATCGTGAGGACCAACACCGCCCATTCGACGGACGTCACGCCGAGCCAGGCCGCAAGGACCAGCACGACGGCTCCGATGGCGAGCTCGATCCGCGCGTTGCGCTGCGTGCGTATCAGGTATGAGACACCTTCGAGCGCGAAGCCGAATGAACGCAGGAGGCTCACACTCGGAGTGTGGCGGACGTCGGCATCCTCGCGCGCGATTCGGTCGCGCGCCGTCTCAACCGCGAGCTCTTCGTCGCGCTCGGCAGCACCGCGGCGGTGCTGCTGCAGATCGCCCATCCGCTCGTCGCCGCGGGCGTCGACCAGCACTCGGATTTCCGACGGGATCCATTCGGGCGCTTCCACCGGACCGCCAACACATCGCTCGACGCCGTCTTCGGCGACACGAAACGCGCGCTGCGAGCGCTGCGGCGCATCGATGCGCGACACGTCGCGGTGCGTGGCAGCGCCAAGGATGGGCGCAGCTATCGCGCTCAGGATCCGCACCTGCTGCTGTGGGTGCAGGCGACGCTCGTGCTCACGTCACTGCGGTGGTACGAGCTCGTCGCGGGGCGACTCCCGGCCGCCGACCGGCAGCGCTACTGGGACGAAGGGAAGGTGTTCGCGCGTGAGCTCGGCGTGCCGGACGAGCTTTTCCCGCAGACCATCGGCGATCTGGAGCGCTACGAGCGCGACATGCTCGAGACCGCGGTCATCCCCGACGCCACGAGCCGGATCGTCGCGCGGAGCGTGCTCCATCCGTTCGCGGCCCTGCCCGCCGCCGCGTACTGGCCGACGGATGCGATCACGGCCGGGCTGCTTCCCTCCCAGCTTCGTGATGCGTTCGAGCTGCGCTGGGGCCCGGCGGAGCGTTTCTTCTTCCGCTTCGTGGTCCATGCCATGCGTGTGTGGCGGGTGGTGGCGCCGCGCTGGATCGCGACCGTCCCACACGCGCGGCTGTACGACCGACGCGTGCGTTAGGCAGGGAACTCAGCCCGGGATGCGCGTGGCGGTCAACAGTGCGGCCGAATGCGCTTCGAGCGTGCGGTCGTACCCCTCCCCGCGCCTGCCAATGTCCTGGCGCTGCCAGAGGTCGCGCACGAGCGCGACGTCGGACCGCGAGCCTCCGAGCAGGTCCCAGGTCACCTCCGCCCGTGCCGGCGCGTCGCCCCGATTCAGCAGGACCACAGCGCGCGCGCCGTTGGCGAGCGGGCGCACCCAGACGTCGATGTCGCCGTCCTGTCGCACGCGCTGTCCCTGACGCCCGAGCGGATCCTGATCGACGGCGATCACCTCCGGCGCGGTGAGGATCTCGCGTGTCGCATCGGTCATGGCGCGCAGGTCGTTCCCGGCCATGAGCGGCGCGGCGAGGATCGCCCAGAGCGAGAAGTGCGCGCGGTACTCGGCCTCCGTCATGCCGCCGTTGCCGACCTCGAGCATGTCGGGGTCGTTCCAGTGATCCGGGCCCGCGTAGCGCGCGAGCTCGGACTGACGGTCGAGGATGTCCATGACGCTGTCCCACCGGTCCGCGATGTCGTGAGAGGTGCGCCACAGGTGCCCGAGGCTACCGGCCCACTCCCACGGACGGTTGCGCCCCCACTCGCAGATCGACAGCAGCATCGGCCGGCGCGCCGCGCGGATGGCCTCGGACCACGTCGCGTAGGCGGCGCGCGCGTCGAGCCCCTCGGTGTGGCACCAGTCGATCTTCATGAAATCGACGTCCCACGACGCGAAGCGCCGCGCGTCGACGAACTCGCGGCCGCGGCTCCCCGGGTAGCCCTGGCAGGTGCGGTCGCCGGCGCAGGTGTACAGCCCGAAGCGGAGGTCGCGATCGTGGAGGTATTTCGCCAGCGCGCGCATGTTCGGGAAGCGCCACAGGTTCGGCTCGAGGTTGCCGTCATCACCGCGCAGGCTTCCCTCCCACGCGTCGTCGACGACGAGGTACCGGTAGCCTGCGTCGCGCATGCCGCTCTCGATGAGCGCATCGGCGGTCTCGCGCACGAGCTGATCGGAGACGAACGGGCCGAAGCGGTTCCAGGAGTTCCAGCCCATGGGCGGCGTCGGTGCGAGGCCGTCGTGTGGCGCGCCGAGTCCCATCTAGCCGCTGGTGACTAGGACTCCCGCGGGTTGCCGCTCGGATCGAGCGAGACGAAGTACGACTCGCACGCCATCTCGACCAGCTGCGAGGTGAGCGCGGGCGGCTGTCCGAGGAAGCGCGCGGTGTCGATGAGCTGCTCGATGATGTCGCGCGGGTGGCACGAGCGCAGCCCGATGTTCTTCGCGCGGTAGATCGAGAGGATCTGTGACATCGACTCGGCGCGGTACTCGATGTTCTTCCGCGCGCACATCCGCTTGAAGATCTCCTCGTACTGGGCGACGGTCGGCGCCTCGATGCCGATCTTGTAGCGGATGCGCCGCAGGAACGCCTCGTCGACGAGGTCCGCGGGATCGAGGTTCGTCGAGAAGATGATGAGCATGTCGAAGGGGATCTCGATCTTCTTTCCGGTGTGCAGCGTGAGGTAGTCGACGCGCTTCTCGAGCGGCACGATCCAGCGGTTGAGAAGGTCCTTCGGCGAGACGCGCTGGCGGCCGAAGTCGTCGACCATGAAGATGCCGCCGTTCGCCTTCATCTGGAACGGCGCCTCGTAGAACTTCGATGTCTCGTCGTAGATGAGGTCGAGCGTCTCGAGCGTCAGCTCGCCACCGGTCATCACGATGGGACGCTTGCTGATGACCCAGCGGTGGTCGAAGCGCAGGCGGTCCGCCGCGGCCGGCTCCATCACGGGCCGGTGGTAGACCTGGTCGAAGACCTTGATGACCTGCTGGTCGATCTCCACCGCGTACGGGAGCACGACCTCGCCGCGCAGGAGCGAGACGAGGACCTCCGCGATCGTGGTCTTGCCGTTGCCGGGAGGCCCGAACAGGAAGATCGACTTGCCCGAGTTCACGGCCGGACCGAGCTGGTCCATGATCCCCGGCGGGATCACGAGGTGCGTGAACGCCGCGTCGATCTCCGAGCGGCGGACGATCAGGTTGCGCACCGTCTGCTTGCCGCACATCGTCAGGTAGGCGTCGATCGTGATCGGCGCGG
>DATEDV010000436.1:0-3342 GCA_035281485.1 Candidatus Limnocylindria bacterium
GAAGACGTCCTCACCCTCTTCCCACATCCGCCGCAGACCGTCCCGGACGATCACCGCCACCTCGTAGGCCCACGCCGGGTCGTAGATGAGGACGTTCGGCACGCTCGACGCGAGCAGCGGCGAATGACCGTCCTGGTGCTGCAGGCCTTCACCGGTGAGCGTGGTGCGTCCGGCCGTCGCACCGAGCAGGAACCCGCGTCCGCGTTGATCGCCGAGCGACCAGATCAGGTCGCCGACGCGCTGGAAGCCGAACATCGAATAGAAGATGTAGAAGGGCAGCATCGGCTCCGCCTGTGTCGCGTAGCTCGTGCCCGCGGCTGTGAAGCTCGCCATCGAGCCGGCCTCCGTGATGCCCTCCTCGAGCACCTGCCCGTTCGTCGCCTCGCGGTAGGGGAGCAGCGTCTCCGCGTCGACCGGCTCGTACTTCTGCCCGAGCGATGAGTAGATGCCGACCTCTTTGAAGAGCGGGTCCATCCCGAAGGTGCGAGCCTCGTCGGGGATGATCGGCACGACGCGCGCGCCGATCCCCTCGTCGCGCAGCAGATTCCGCAGCAGACGCGTGAACGCCATCGTCGTCGAGGCGGCGGCCTTGCCCGATCCCTTCGGGAACTCGGCGAATGCCGAATCCGCCGGCGGCGAGATGGGCTTCGCTCGCACGACACGCTTTGGCACCACACCGCCGAGCGCGCGGCGGCGCTCGAGCATGTAGCGCACCTCGGCGCTGTCCATGCCCGGGTGGTAGTACGGCGGATCCTCTTCGAGCTGCTTGTCGCTGATCGGCAGCTCGAGGCGGTCGCGGAACGTCTTGAGCTCCTCGAACGACAGCTTCTTCGCCTGGTGCGTGATGTTGCGGCCCTCGACGTTGGGGCCGAGCGCCCAGCCCTTCACGGTCTGCGCGAGGATCGCCGTCGGAGCGGCGGTGTGGCGGACGGCCTCGTGGTACGCCGCATACACCTTGCGGTAGTCGTGACCGCCGCGGCGCAGCTTCATGAGATCGGCGTCCGACAGATGCTCGACCAGCTTCCGCAGCCGCGGATCCGGGCCGAAGAACTTCTCGCGGATGTACGCGCCGTCGGCGACCGTGAGGCGCTGCGACTCGCCGTCGGTCGTCTCGTTCATCTTGTTCACGAGGACACCGTCGACGTCGCGCGCCAGCAGGTCGTCCCACTCTCGACCCCAGACGACTTTGATGACGTTCCAACCCGAGCCGCGGAAGACCGCCTCGAGCTCCTGGATGATCTTGCCGTTGCCGCGGACCGGTCCGTCGAGTCGATGCAGGTTGCCGTTCACGACGAAGGTGAGGTTGTCGAGCCCTTCGCGCGCCGCGAGGTGGAGCGCGCCGAGCGACTCGGGCTCGTCGCACTCGCCGTCACCGAGGAAGCCCCACACGCGCTGCGCGCTCGTGTCGCGGATGCCGCGGTTCTGCAGGTAGCGGTTGAAGCGCGCCTGGTAGATCGCGGTGATGGGCCCGAGCCCCATCGACACCGTCGGGAACTCCCAGTAGTCGGGCATGAGGCGCGGGTGCGGATACGAGGAGAGTCCCTGGCCGGGTTTCGTCTCGCGCCGGAAGTGGTCGAGCTGGCTCTCCTTCAGCCGTCCCTCGAGGAACGCGCGAGCGTAGATGCCTGGGGACGCGTGTCCCTGATAGAAGACCTGGTCGCCGTCGCCGCCGTCGTCCTTGCCACGGAAGAAGTGGTTGAAGCCGACCTCGTACAGCGTCGCGGACGACGCGTACGTCGCGAGGTGCCCGCCGATCCCCTCGTAGTGGTGATTCGCGCGCACGACCATCGCGACGGCGTTCCAGCGGATGAACTGGCGAATGCGATGCTCCATCTCCTCATCGCCGGGGAAATCCGGCTCCTGCTCTGGCGAGATGGTGTTGATGTAACGCGTCTGGGTGAGCGGTGGGAGACCCACCTGCAGCATGCGCGCGCGCTTGAGCAGCTTGTAGAGGACGAAGCGCGCACGCTCGGGGCCTGCTTGCTTGACGAGCGCGTCAAGCGACTCGATCCATTCATCGGTCTCGGCGGGGTCGATATCCGGCAGCTGCCGCTTGAACTCGTCGAAGACTTCGTGCATCTGAAATGAAAGTGTACCGGCGAGGGCATGTGGTCTGCTCGTCATCGGTGCATACGGAGGTGTGTTCGATATGTGCATGAACTGCGCGTGCGGAGAGCATGAGACCAAGCACAAGCCGACCGATATCACGCTGAGCGAGCTGAAGGCCGCGGCCAAGGGTCACGACATGGAGGTCGAGCAGGCCGCGGACAACATCCACAACTCAGCGCGCGAGCTGAAGCAGGCGGGCCGGATCAGCTGACGCGCGGCATGCCACACTGACGGCATGCCTGAAGAGCCTCGAGCACCGCGTCGTCGGTCGCGCGGCGGCCGGCGACGCGGAGGCCGGCCGCAGCAAGCGCCGGCGCAGCCACAGCGCAGCAGGAACTCGCCGGAGCGCGCACCAGCCCTACGTGACGCACGGCGCTCGCCGGCGCGGGATGCGCGCAGCGACCGTCGGACGCGCCGCGGCGCTCGTCCAGCGCGACCCGCCGACGAGATCCGCCCGGGTACGCCCTGCGTGATCCTCCTCGACTGCCGGGAGGGCGAGCCGGACCGGACGGGCCAGGCCGCCAGCTTCGAGGGCTTCTTCGACTTCGAGACGGGCGAGCCCCGCCGGGCGGGGACCGGGATCCCGCGGCTCCGGGTCGGCGAGGAGCGTCTTTGGGGTTTCGAGTGCTGGTGGCGCTTGGACCCCCAGCGATCCGGCCTGGCCGACTCCGACCGGACGGAACTCGAGGAATCCAAGCGTTTATTGCGTGGTCTGCTCCGCGACGCTCGGAGGTCCGCCCGCATCGCCCGCTGACGCTGTAGCCGTCCCGTCTCCCCCGATACGGGTACTAGCACCTCTCCGGTACGTACGGCTTACCCGGGCCTGACTTCCCGGCGTGAGGCCGTCCGCCCAGAGTGCCCTCAGCGGCGTGGTCCTGGGGAGTGCACGAGACGTCAGGGGGGCGAATGTCGTTTCTGCGGATCCGTTTCTGGCAGAAGGTGCTCGGGGCTCTGCTGTGCGTCGGCATCGTGCCCGTCGCGCTGGTGAGTATGGTCTCCGTCCAGACGACGCGACAGGACCTCACCGCGCTCGGCGTCACCAACATCCAGCAGCGTTCGACCTCGACCGCCGGCGCGATCGACGCCTACCTGCAGAGCCGCCTCGGCGACATCGTGCTGGTCGGGAAGCTCCCCGACATCGTGCGGTTCGGCCAGAACCTGAAAGACCCCGGAGCGAAAGCGGCCGCGCGCGTGGCTCTCTCCGCCGCGGCCGCGCGCTCGCCCGAATACGAG
>DATEDV010000437.1:0-3927 GCA_035281485.1 Candidatus Limnocylindria bacterium
GAGGCGCGCGCCCCGAGGCGGCGACGCTATGGGTTCGGGCCGCGGCGGTCGCGGCGCGAGCACGGCGGCCGCCCGCGCTGGCGCCGGCGGTCGTAGTGCCTGGGCCATCGCCGCGGCTGATGGAAAACGGCGGGCGGGATCGCCCTCGAGCGCGCGCGCCACGACGGCGTCGAGTCCCTTGCTGACGCCTCTGGCAAGACGCCGCGGCGATACCGACCCACCGCGAAAGATGCGACCGGTCAGCATCTGGTAAAGGACCGCGCCGAGGCCGTAAACGTCGACGCGCTCGTCGATCGTCCGACCTTCGGACTGCTCGGGTGCGGGATGCCGCGGCGTGCTCGGCATGCCGAAGTCGACGATCCTCGCGGTCCCGTCGGGCGTGATGAAGACGTTGCCGGTGTTCAGATCCCGATGCAGGACACCGCGCGCGTGTGCGGCCTCGAGGCCGCGCGCGATCTGCTCCCCGATGTTCCGCGCCTCGTCCTCCGGAAGCCGGCCACGGCGTGCCAGCACGTCCTCCAGCGCCGTGCCCTCGACGAGCTCGCGCGCGACAAAGACGCGACCTTCGACCAGACCATGCTCGAGGGTCGGTACCACGTTGGGATGCCGGATGTCTGAGGCCGCTTCGGCCTCGCGCCGCATGCGTTCGACGTACTCGTCGCCGGCCACGTCGGGGCGCACGAGGCGCAGCACCACGTCTTCGGCACGCGCGCGATCGACGGCGCGATACACCTCTGTCGTGTCGCTGCCGCCGATCCGCTCCCTCAGCTCGAAACGCTCACCGATCGAACGCACGCACTCGCGCGATGCAAGACCGTTACCGCAAAGTTAACGGTGCTGCGCGAGTGCTACCCGAGTGAGCGTGCGGTCAAGGCTCTAGCCGCCGAAGCGTACCCCTCCGCGATCCTTGACTTGGCCTTTCGCCTCGCGTGCCTTCTGCTCGGTGCGCGCGCGATTCATCTCGCCTTCCTGTTCGTCGGCCTTCTGCTCGAGCCGCTGCGCTGTCTCCTCGGGCTCCTGTGTCGGCGCTTCACCTTCTTGATTGCGCGGCGTCTGTGTCTCTTTCATGCCAGCCACTCATGCAGAGGTCGTGCCCGCGCAATTTCGCCTCAGCGCACGTCGATGATCCAGAAGACTCCCTGGTCCTCGAGCCACACCGTGCCGTCGATCACCGGCCGCAGATCCAGCCGATAGATGCCACGCGCGATAGGCGCGCGCACCTTGAAACGGAACTCGCCGACCTCGCCCGGCGCGACCGTTGGAGCCGTGGTGGTGGCGATTCGGTCGTCCCACAGCCAATCGGCCGCCATGCCCAGCCGATACGGCTCCTTGTCGTCCCGGTTGAGGCCAAGGTTTGCCTGCCGGCCCCAGATCCCGCGCGTCCAGGCCTCGGTCCCGGTGTTGGTGAACTTGATCCAGAACTCCGCGACCTGCGCCGGCGACATGATCAAGTAGTTGGACTGGCTGTGCCATCGCGAATGCCAGCCCGCCTCGAGCGCGACGCCCGCGCTGCCGCGCGCGAGACCGGAGTTCGGATCGACCATCAGCGACGACGCGTCGACCGCCTCGAACGCACCGGCGGGGATGCGCTTCAGCTCGGAGATGAGCTGATCGCTCCAACGTGAGTCCACCTGGCCTTGAAAGAACCAATTGGACCCGTTGTCGGCGAGGATCAGGCCGTAGCGCTGCATCGCGCGGAGCACGACCTGTGTCTGCGCGCTGTAGCCCGCGATGTTGAAGTCCGCGCGCAGCCTGAAGCGCGCCCCCATCGGGGGCAGCGACGAATCCCGCGCCGCACCGGCCTGATGCCGCGCGGGCCACACGAAGCTGCGATCGGTGCGCTGCGCCGTGAAACGGATCGCGTGATCCACGATGCCGCGCGCGACCTCGTCGTACCGGAGAACGCCGGGCCAGATCGGAAGACCCGCGGCGTCGGCGCTCGTCCATGTCGCGGGCCGGAGGGCGTGCGACTTGAGATCGAAGACGGCGCCCGATCCCGCCGTCGGGCTGCCGCCGTTCCACGACGCGGCGAAGAGCTCGTACAGGACGCAGGTGTCCCGATTGAGCATGAACGCGTGCGCGTCGCTGGCCGGCTCGATCGGCGTGCCCGCGGTGAATGGATACGGCACGTCGTCGCTCTCGTCGGCGTAGTCGAACGAAACACGCCGCGTGGGCGTCGAGTTGTCGACGACCTGCAGCTGATAGCCGTACGGCCCGCCGAAATCGGGATGAAGCAGGCGCGACGGCCCGCCCATGTTCGCGAGCCACGTCGCGCTCATCGGATGGACCGGCAGACTCTGGATGCTCGAGTGCCAGACGTTGTTGTCCGGGTAGATCGGGCAGTTCGGCGCCTCGGGCATCGCCGACGCTGCGGCCGGCGACGCCGGCGGCACGAGCAGCGCCAGCACCAGGATCACCACGAACGCGACACGCGCGACCACGATCCAACGGTGCCGGAGGCAGCGCGCTCCGTACATCGGCAATTCGTACTAGTTGACCGCGCAGCGCTGCTACTCAGAAGACACGGCCATCCCCCGTTCGGCGGTCTGCGTTCCCCAAGCGATGTCCCATGGACGTTCGGTGAGGTTCTTCCCGATGCGGATGAGCGTCCAGCGCTTTGGCCGTCGTTGGTACGTGATGTCGGGACGTATGCGCGGATTTACGCCCGGCCCGACGGCCCAGATCCGACCGCCTGCAACGTACGATTCTCCGCGCGATGACAGGCACATCCCTTGACGACGCCGCCGCTCTGCTGATCGACCTCCCCACGAACGGGCCGAAGCTATTCGACGGCCCGCGGCGCGATGACGTCATCGCGCGCATCGCACAGCTCAGCCCGGACGCGGTCGCCGAAGACGCCGGACTCAGCTACCTCGCGGGGATGACCGCGACCCTCGCGGCGGATCAGGCGAGCGCGGTCCGGCATCTATTGCGCGCGCAGGCGCTCGCCAATTCAGGCGACCGCGCGCTCCGGGCACGCATCGCGTTCGAGCTCGGGTACCTCTATCTGTCACGCGCCGAGCACGCCGCGGCTGACGCCACGCTCCTCCGGGCTCGGGATCTGGACGGACCGACCGCCTCCGCCGATGTCGATCACCTCCGAGCACTCATCGCCGACGCCGCTGGGAACTACCGCGAGGCGCGTGACGCGTATCGGTCCGCGATCAGCCGATCGTCGAGCGCGCTCACGCGCGCCACGGGTGTCCTCGCTCTGACCAACCTCGCGGTATCGCTCAATCACCGCGATCCGCGCGAAAGCGTCTCCCTCTGCGGCCTCGCGCTCGCGACGCTCGATGCGGAGCAGCTCCACCCGCAGATCCGTCCCAGCGTCAGGAACGTCATGGGGTACGCGCTCACGTGCGTCGGCGACCTCCAGCTGGCGCGCGAGACGCTCGAGGGCGCGCGACAGGACGCCGGAGCACTGCGGCAGCGGCGGATCGACCTGTACGCGACGTTCAACCTCGCGATCGTCGATGAGCTCGAGGGGGAGCACGCCGTGGCCAGCGCCCGTCTCGAGGAGATCTCGGTGCGCGCTCAAGAGATCGGCCTGAGCGCGCTCGGCGGGTGGGCGGTCATCCGTCGTGCGTGGCTGCGCTCGCGCGGCGGAGACGCTGACGCGGCGCGTCGGCTCGTCCGCGATCGCTTCGGGACGCACGTGCCGGCGTCCTACGTCGATGCGCTCCGGATGCTCGACGCGGTCGAGGACACTCGCGCCCGCAATTACGGCCGGGCGCGAACCACGCTCCTTCAGCTGATCCGCTCGTACGGTGACAACGACGACCAGCTCGATCGATTCGTCGCACTGCTCTGGCTCGCCACGCTGTACCGGACCAGTGGCCGCGATGCTCTGGCGCGCCGCAGCTGCGGCGAGGCCTGCGCGCTGGCTCGATCGCGGGGGTTTCGCGTCGCGACGAACTTCTGGGACGA
>DATEDV010000438.1:0-2865 GCA_035281485.1 Candidatus Limnocylindria bacterium
GTCGAGACCTGACGGATGGCGTCGACGAGCTCCTCCTTCGAGACGTCCTTGAGGAGGTAGCCCGCGGCTCCCGCACGCACGGCGTCGCGCAGGTAGGCGGGGTTGTCGTGCATCGTGACCATGATCACCGCGGTGCGCGGCCGCTCTTCCTTGATGCGCTTGGTCGCCTCGAGCCCATCCATGTCTGGCATGCGGACGTCCATGAGCACGACGTCCGGCAGATCGCGGCGTGTGGCCTCGATCGCCTCTCGGCCCGTGCGCGCCTCGCCGACGACCTCGATGCCATCGGCCTTGTTCAGCATCGCCGCCACGCCCTGGCGGACCAGCTCGTGGTCATCGACGAGCAGGACACGAGTGGACACGGGCAGATTGTACGGGCCACGGACGACGGAGCTCATCGCGCACATGTCAGTACAACGCGAGCCACAAGAGATAGACGATGAGCAGCACCACCGCGAGCGCGAGCAGCACGAGGACGAGCGTCCCGAGCGTGCCGAGGGTCGTGTGCGTGGCCGGACCGCTCGCGACGCCGTCGATCATCTTTGCGAACTCTGCCGCGGTCGCATCCTTGCGCAGCCATCCGCGTCCTTCGGGTAGTCGACGCAGCAGCGCGCGCGCGTCGGCCTCCGTCCCCGAGAGGACCAGCGTCGGCGACCCGATGTGGATCCGCGCACCGCTGCTCAGGAGCGTGCCGTCGATGAGCGCGACGTTCGGTCGCCAGTCGCGCAGCGCGGCGGCCTCGTTCGCGCTCGCGACGCGCTTCACCTCGTACTTCTGCTCGAGTCGCAGCAGCGTCTCGATGCTCGAGCCGATCACCGGGTGCGCGACCACCAGCAGCACCTTCGTCTGCGCCACGGGCGCTATTCAACGGCAACAGGAGCACTGTGCGGCCCCTTTAAATAGGAGCATCCCCCAAGCGAGCGACCGAGCTGTCACTAAAGGGGCGACTTTGTAGGGAAACGCGACACGGCTCTCGTACTTTTCTCCCACCTACGTCCGATGGCCGGGAGGTGCGGAAACACGAGGCTATCGGCATGCCGACACGGGTCCTCGTAGCCGACGACCACCTCGCGATCCGCGAGGGCATCCGCTCGCTGCTGGCGCCCGATGAGGAGCTGCTCGTCGTCGGCGAGGCGGCCGACGGCGTCCAGGCCAGCCGCATGGCGCTGGAGCTCAAGCCCGACCTGATCCTTCTCGACAACTCGATGCCCGGAAAGACGGGCCTCGAGGTCGCGCGCGAGCTGAAGCCGCTCCTCCCCGGCACCTCCATCGTCTTCCTGACGCTCGACCCCGGCATCCGCGACCTGGCTCTCGCCGTCGGCGCGGTCGCGCACATCTCGAAGGACACCGCACCGCAGGAGACACTTCGCATCCTCCGTCAGGTCGCGCAGCAGCGTGCGAACGCGCAGCCCGCGGAGCTCAGCGCCGTGGAGAACACGCTTGGGGGCGCGCTCGTTGCGGAGCATCTCTTCACGAAGGAGCAGATGGCGCGGCTCGCGGCCTCGCGCGGTCCGCGCGAGAGCCTCTCGGCCGCGCTGATCCGTACCGGCGCGATCCCGGATGCGCGCGCCGCGCGTGTGCTCGCACGTGTCAGCGGCAAGCCGCTCGTCACGCTCGCCCCGTATCACGACACCGGGGTCGCGCGCCTCGCACGCGGTCCGCGCAGCCTCATCGACCCCATCGACCCGACCGTCGTGGCGCAGCTCCCCAAGCGTCTGTGCGAGCAGCGTCACGTCGTGCTCGTGAAGCTCGGTCGCAGCGAAGCGACCCTCGCGATGGCCGATCCGTTCGACGAGCAGGCCGTGAAGGACGTCAGCGCGCTGCTCGGCAACGTTCCCGTCACCGTCGTGGTCGCCGCGGCCGGCGAGATCCACGCCGGGATCGCCCGAGGTTTTGTGAATACGGCCCCGAAGCCGCTGAACCCTCCGGTCCTCGACCGCACGGCTCGCGAGCGCTCGCGCCGTCCGGTCCTTCTCGTCGCCGCGATGCTCGCCGGGCTTCTGCTGTTCCTCACCGGTACGGCGGTCGTCCTCGGTCCCGCCGCCAGCGCCGTGCAGGCGCGCGCGAACCTCACCGTCTTCCAGGGCAACGTCGAGGTCCGCACCGGGAGCGGCGGTTACTTCGCCGTCGGGACCGGCACGGTGCTGCGCCAGGGCGACACGATCCGCACACGCGCGGGCGCGAACGCGGGACTGACGTTCTTCGACGAATCGATCGTCGTGCTCGAGCCCGGCACCGAAGTCGAGCTCGTCGAGCTGCGCGCGTTGTCCAACGGCGCGATCGCCGCGACTCTGCGACAGCACGCGGGCACCACGTGGCACGTCGTCAAGAACACGTCGTCCAGCCGCTACGCGGTGACCACGCCGACCGCGAGCGCCACGGTCACGGGCACCGCGTTCACGGTGCGCGTCGACGCCTCAGGTGCGACCTCGGTCAGCACGACCGAAGGCGCCGTCGACGTGCGCGGTGTCGAGGGCGCGGCTAACGCGAGCGTTTCGGTCGCCGCGGGTCACGCGACGAACGTGTCCGCGAAGGGAAGCGCGCCTTCGGCTGCGGTGACCTTCACGCAGAGCACCGTCACGTTCGTTCTCGAGGCTTCGCGCGACGCGGTCATCGTCGACTGGACGGGTCGCGCCGCGGGCGTGAGCGACGGCCGGCTGGTGCGATACATCCCGGGCTCGATGGCCGATCGCGTCGACTCGAACATCGTCGTCACGATCCCGAGCAGCTCAGGCGATCGCTTCGCGTCGATCGCGTCGCCGGCCGATCCGACGGACGAGACGGTGACCGTGGTCGCGGAGGCGCACACATCCGACGGCGCAGTCGTCGCGGAGATCGAGGACACACGGAACGTGGTCGACGGCG
>DATEDV010000439.1:0-8847 GCA_035281485.1 Candidatus Limnocylindria bacterium
GTGGTGACCGCGGGCCAGGGCCGCGGCCTTCTCGCGCTGTCGAGCGACCGCGTCCTTTCTGAGCAGGAGTTCGCGCTCGTCCGCCGTCTGGCGCACGTCGCCGGTGCCATCGCCGACCTCGTCCGTGAGCGCGACAAGCACCGCGCCGACGCCGAGCAGCTCCGCGTCGAGTCGGACCGCCTCGGCATCGTGCTTCAGGCGCGTGAGGACGCCGTCGCGATGGCCGCCCATGAGCTGCGCAATCCGCTCACGTCCGTCCACGGATACGCCACGCTCATTTCTCGGAACCTCGGGGCGGTGCAGGACCAGCTCACACGGCTGGACCGGATCATCGCCGACCTGCTCGGCCGCACCGCGCTCGAGAAAGACGTCGCCGACGTCGTGAAGGTCGCGACCGAGGCCGTCGGCCGGCTGCGTGCGCTCACCGGCCGCGACGCCTGGCTCATCAAGCCCGACCAGCCCGCGCTGGCGCGCATCGATCCCGTGCGTCTGGCGCAGGTCCTCGACAACCTCCTCCGTAACGCCGCGAAGTACTCGCCGGAGACCGGAGCCATCACGCTCCAGATCCTCCCGGGCGAGGACGAGGTCCGCTTCGTCGTCCAGGACGAGGGGGCCGGCATCGCGCCGGACGAGATCGAGCGTGTCTTTCAGCGAGGCTTCCGCTCACCCAGGACAGCCGAGCGAACGCAGGGTGAGGGGCTCGGTCTCGCGGTGTGCCAGCAGATCGTCGAGGGCCAGGGCGGCCACATCACGGTCGAGAGTCCCGGCGTCGACAGAGGCAGCACGTTCACCGTGACGCTGCCGTCGGTGCGTATCGCCATCCCGAGCAGCGGCGAGGAGTCGACCGCAGGCTAAGCACCCGCGCAACTCCTTTACAAAACTTCGCGCGAACAACTTTGCACCGATGGCGTAACGCCGCGCGAACATCAAGCGAGGCACGGCCTCTGCACTCCTCGTCCTCCCAAAAGCCGCGTTCGCGCGGCGAAGGGAGGTCATGTATGGCAGAGAAGGAGCACCCGCACAGCCGTATCGCAGTGGTCAGTCGCTGCAAGGACTGCGGCGAGGAGTTCGGTCGCGGTGAGTTCGACCGCAACGAGATCAGCGCCCGCGAGGTCGAGCAGCAGCAGGCCGCGGCGCTCCCCAACCGCGAGGCGATGTCCCTCGTGAACGCGAACGTCGCGATCCCCGTCAACATCGCGGCCGCGTTGAACGTCCTCTCGGACGGTTCCATCGCGTACGCCGAAGCGGCTCAGACCACGCCGATCGATCAAAGCAACCTGCCGACGGCGCCGACGGGCTAATGCCCGCGGCAGCTCTGATCACGAAAGGAGATCTGAATGGCCAAGGCTGACATGAAGCAGAAGTCCGGCGACCTCGACACGCACGTCCACGAGAAGGTGGAAGTCCGTTCCTACTGCCCGGAGTGCGGGCACGAGTACGACAAGAAGACCTTCGATCGCAAGGAGATCGCGGCGCAGGAGGTCGAGGCCCAGCAGGGCGCGGCGCTCCCGAACCGTGAGGCCATGTCTCTGGTGAACGCGAACGTCGCCGCCCCCATCAACGCGGCGCTCGCGCTGAACGTGCTCTCCGACGGATCGCTTGCGGTCGCGACCGCGACGCAGTACGCACCGATCGACCAGAGCAACTAGCGCGCACATGACGCGCACGGATCCGACCGAAGAGGTGGCGGACCCCAAGAGGGTCCGCCACCCGTCTACGGGCGGCGGCGACGGAAGGTCGCCCTCCGAGCCCGTGGCCACGATCACCGCCGACGGAAAGCCGCGCGCGGCGACCGCCGAAGGCACCGCGCCCGCGACAGCGGGCGGCGGCGGCCAGCCGGCCGCGGGCGGCCAGCCGGCCGCGAAGGAGGCGGAGGTCGGGGATCCCCCGCGACTCGCGGAGGGCGTGACGCTCTCCGGGGAGCTCGAAGACACCGCGTACGAGACGCAGCAGTGGCTTGCCCAGCGCGATGGCAGCTTCGTCCAGCTGACCGAGCTTCTGTACCGCGCGCTCGAACACGTGGACGGGCGGCGGTCCATCGACGACATCGCGAAAGCGATCTCCGAGAAGACGGGTCGCCCTTACACGGCCGGCAACGCGCGTCGTCTGCTACAGAAGCTCGTTCCGCTCGGGCTCGTGCTCGACGCGCAGGACAATGCGGCACCGCCACCGGAGGGCGCGAGCGCGCTGCGCGGACCCCTGTCGATCAACCTGCGCATGGCGCTCATCCCGCCCGAGATCGCGAACGCGCTCGTCAAGCCGTTCACGCTCTTCTTCCTTCCGCCGGTGATCGCCGTGCTGCTGCTCGCCTCGCTCGCCGGACATCTGTGGCTCTATGTGGTGCACGGCGTCGCGCGCGGCGCCAGCGAGGTCATCTACAACCCCGGGCTGATCCTCGCGATCATCGCCGCCTTCGTCGTGTCCGCCGCTTTCCACGAGCTCGGACACGGCGCGGGTCTGCGTTACGGCGGCGGGAAGGTCCGGGCCATGGGCGTCGGTGTGTACCTCGTCTATCCGGTGTTCTACACGGACATCACATCGTCCTACGGACTCGGCCGCGGCGCCCGGTTGCGGGCCGATCTCGGCGGCTTCTATTTCAACCTGATCTTCCAGCTCGCCTGCCTGGGCCTGTTCGCGCTCACCGGCGCGGAGTTCCTGCTGATCGTCGTGATGCTCCTCGACATCGAGATCCTCTATCAGCTGCTGCCCTTCGTTCGGATGGACGGTTACTGGATCCTCGCGGACATCACGGGCGTTCCCGACTTCTTCACGCGCATGGGCGCGACCCTGCGCGGGCTGTTCCCCGGCGCGAAGAAGGAGCAGATGGCGCCCCTCAAGCCGTGGGCACGCGCGGTCTTCATCCTCTACACGATCGTCGTCGTCCCGTTGCTGGCGGTGCTCCTGTTCAGCGCGTTCAAGGCCTTCCCGTCCGTGGTCGCGACGGTCGCGGACTCATCGATGAAGCTCATGACGACGTTCGACGAGGCCCGCGGGCGCGGCGACGTGCTCACCGCGTTCTCGTCGATCGTCCAGGTCGCTCTCCTGCTGCTGCAGGTCATCGGCCTCGCGTACGTCCTGTTCACCGTCGCGCGCCGCGCGCTCACCGCGCTGTGGAGCTGGGCGCGCGGATCGGCCGGCCGCCAGGGCATCGCGAGCCTCGGTACGACCGCGGCGCTCGGCGCCCTGGTACTGCTCTGGTTGCCCGCGAATCCGCTGGCCGGCGGCGCACCCGGTCCGCTCTACGGCGCGACGTCGTCGGCATTCACGCCGATCCCGCCGACGGCGCGCGGGAACATCGGCGACGTCGTCCCCGCGCTCGCGCCGATCGCGAACACGTTCGAGGCGCCACCCGCGCCGACGGCGTCGCCGGTCCCCAGTCCGTCGGCCACGCCGAGCGAGGCTCCGAGCCCGTCGCCGACCAGCCTGCCGACGGCGAGCAACGCCCCGACTGTCAACCCGACGACCGTTCCATCGACGCCACTTCCGACCGTCGCGCCGACGGCGTCAGCGACGCCCGGCGCGCCGTGAGGCGCGGAATGTGCGGTGGAGCGTCATCGTGATCCGTAAGGTCTTGCTCATCGCGCTGCTGCTCGTCGGCGGTACCGTCGCGACCGCGTCCGACGACATCGGGACCACGGCGCCATCATCATCGCCGGAGCCCGTCAGCGCGTCGGCGTCCCCCTCGCCCACACCCACGCCGGCCGTGCCCCCCGACAGCGACCCCGGGGTCATCCTGAAGGAATTCCCGCAGACCGGTCCACGCAATCAGGTGCGCCTCGAGAACAAGACGGATGGGCGCTTCCTCTCCAGGTCCGCCATCTCGCTCCATCACAGCAGCACGCAGAACGTCGAGCCCATGAACATCGCGATCGCGGAGGGCCGTTGCACGAACTGCGCGACGCTCGCGATCGCGGTGCAGGTGTTCATCTACCCGCGTGGTGCGACGAGCGTCCGTCCGCAGAACATCGCGATCGCGGTGAACAACGTGTGCACGGGGTGCGCGACCATCGCCTGGGCGATCCAGTACGTGATCCCAGTGGACGACCCGAACACCGTGCCTGAGAACGTCAAGGTGCTGATGCGCGACATGGAGCGGGAGCTGCGGTACTTCGCCTCCGTGAAGACGGTGGCCGAGCTCGACCCGGCGCAGGCGGAAGCACGCCTCCGGCACTTCCTGCAGCAGGATGCGGAGCTGCGCCAGTACCTGTTCGAGATGTTGGAGCGTGCGCCGCAGACCGCGCAGCCGACGTCCGCGCCCATCGCACCCTCGCCCAGCGGTACGCAGTCGCCGGCGCCGACCGTCGCGCCGTCTCCCGCGGAGAGCGCGACGCCCAGTCCCTCGCCGACGACCCCTTAGCGCGCGAGGACGTCGAAGGCCCGGGCGATCACTTCCAGGATCTGCGCGCTCGTGTTCTTGGTGAGGTGGTAACGGACGACGTTGCCGCTGCGCGTCGACTCGATCGCGCCGCTCTCGCGCAGCACGCGGATGTGCTGACTGGTCGCCGGCGCGGTCCGATCGACCACGCGTGCGAGATCGCCGGCCGCAAGTGGCGTCTCGGCGAGTGCGCGGATGATCTTGATCCGCGTCACGTTGGAGATGCTCTCGATGATCTCGCGCGCCTCGCGCTCCTGGCGTGAGGTGATCAGGTTCCTCCGCGCCAGCTCGACGGCCTGGGCGTCGATAGGTGCGGCGCGTCCGCGCGGGCGCCCACCACCCCGTGCCTCACTCGCTGTCACTCATGTGTGTTGTGGCACCCGCCAGCGAAGCGCGCAACCGCTTTAGAGCGACCTAACTTGCGCATCGGCGCAAGTTCATCCGAAGACGGCGGTCGCGGCCATGCGCAGTGCCGCGATGACGACGACGGCTACGAGGAGCTTCATCAGCACCTGCGGCCGCGTCCTGACGGAGACCCAGGCGCCGATCGGTGACGCCACGACCGCGCTGATCGCGACGAGCGCGGCGAGCGGCGGATCGACCTGCGCCGTCGCCCATTTCCCGACGAGCGCGGCGACCGCCGCGAACATCCCGATGCCCAGCGACGTGCCGATCGCGATACGCGGCGGTACGCGCAGCAGGTACACCAGCGCGCCGATGATCGTGGCGATCGCGCCGATGCCCACCATGCCGCCGCAGAAGCCGAGCACGACGGAGATACCGACGGCCAAGGGGACGTTGAGGTGCAGGTCGTCCCTGCCGCCCGGCTGCGACTCGACGGGGAGCAGGAGCATCGCGGCGGTGACGAGCGCGAGCACTGCGAAGACACCGAGCAACACGCGGTCGCTCACATCGCGCGAGATGAGCGCGCCGATGAGCGAAGCCGCGGCCCCGGTCGGGCCCATCAGCCACACCAGACGCGTCGATACGTTGCCGTAGGCCCGATGCCGTGAGGCACCGAGCACGCTGCCGGAGATCGCCTGAACGATGGTGAGCCCGGTGATGATCTTCACCGGTAGCGCACCGATACCGAGCGCGGGCGGAAGGTAGAGGAGCAGCGGCGTGAGCACCACGCCCCCGCCGATGCCCAGAAGACCCGAAAGGAACGAGGCTACGAATGCCGACAGCGCCGTGAGGATCTCGGTCCCGGACATCGGCATGCGCCGTCCTTTATATAGGTGCAGATGAGACGAGTGCTGCTCGGCCTGCTCCTCAGCGCGTGCATCGCGCCCGGAGGGGGCGCGCCATCCGAGACGACACAGACCATCGGATCCGGCTCACCCGCACCGAGCACGTCGGCGGCCGCGACGTCACCGTCATCGCCGCAGCTCGCGTGGCGCCGCATCCCCGACATCCCCACGCCGCGCAGCGAGGTCGCCGCCGCGATGTTCCGCGGTCAGGTGTACGTCATCGGCGGATTCGGGGGTGCGCGCGTGGTCGAGATCTTCGACGGTCAGCGCTGGCGGCGCGGACCCGACCTCCCGCTCGGTGTCGATCACCCGATGGCCGCGGCGATCGTGGACGCAGCCGGGGCCGGCGCGGGCGTCTACGTGATGGGCGGGAACGCGGGCGGGCCCACCGCACGCAGCTTCCGGCTCGCTCCCGACGCCACGGCATGGACGGAGATCGCCGCGATGCCCGGGCCGCGCTCGCAGGGCGCCGCGGTCGCGCAGGGTCGCTTCATCTATGTGGTCGGTGGATACGACGGGCAGCGCCTGGTCGCGCCGACGTACGCATACGACGCGAGTGCGAACTCGTGGCGACAGGTCGCGGCGATCCCGACCACTCGCGATCATCTCGCCGCGGAGATCGTCGCCGGACGGATCTGCGCGATCGGCGGCCGGAAACTCTCGCTCACCACCAATCTCGCGACCCTCGAGTGCTATGACCCCGGCGCGGATCGCTGGGACAAGGCGGCGGATGCGCCCACGGCGCGCGGTGGTGTCGGCGCCGCTGCGGTCGGCAACCGGCTCGTCTTCGTCGGCGGTGAGCAGCCGAGCGGGACGTACCGCGAGGTCGAGGTATTCGACGCGGAGTCCGGACGCTGGTCGCGTCTGCCGGATCTCCCGACGCCGCGCCACGGTATCGGTGTGGTGGCGGTCGGGCGCACCGTCTACGTGATGACCGGCGGGCCGACGCCCGGCGGAAGCCAGACCGCTGTATCGGAGGCCATCGACATCCCGGCACAGTGATCCGCCGAACACGCGCGGTGTCGATCCACGCATTTACCGCGGTGGTACGCGCGGGCAGAATCGCGGAGTGGGGAAGGGCCTGGGGCGCCGTCGCGTCGTGATCGCGGCCGTCCTCGCCGCACTCGTCATGGTCCCTGTCGTGCTCGTGGTCACGCAGCAGCGTGCGGCGAGCGCCGCGACGATCCTATCCATCCTCGACGGGACCGCTTCGGTCGCCCGCGGGACCGCCGCGTTCGCACCG
The DNA here is from genome assembly GCA_035281485.1 of Candidatus Limnocylindria bacterium. Lineage (GTDB taxonomy): Bacteria > Chloroflexota > Limnocylindria > P2-11E > P2-11E > CF-39. Next base: position 6,869 of record DATEDV010000439.1, read on the forward strand.
GCGAGCGACGGCGAGGTCGTGAATGACGGCGACCGCGTCCAGACCGCGGAGCGCAGCCACGCGCTCGTCACGTTCTTCGACGGATCGACCCTCGAGATCGAGCCCTCGACCACCGTGCAGATCGAAGCGGCGCGGGCGGCAGCGGGTGGCGCGATCGACATCCGCATCTCACAGACGCTCGGCCGGACGTGGGCGAGCGTGCAGAAGCTGACGCGGGCCGATTCGAAGTTCGAGCTGCGCACGCCGACGCTGACCGCCGCGGTGCGCGGTACCGGCTTCATCACCGAGGTCCTCGCCGACGGCACGTCGACGGTGCAGACGACCGACGGCGTCGTCGAGGTCACGGCCCAGGGTCAGAGCGTGCTCGTCGGCGCGGGGCAGCGCACCACCGCACAGCCGGGCTCGCCGCCGTCGGCGCCGGGGGCGATCGCCCCACCCTCGAACCGGCTGCGCTTCGGGATGCACTCGCCCGCCCACCTCGTCGCGCTCGATCCCCTCGGACGCGCCTGCGGGGTCGTCCTCCCGGGTCCGCAGGTCATCCGCCAGATCCCGGGATGCCTCGCGAGCGCACCCGGTACGGAGCCGCAGCTGGTCGACCTGCCGAACGCGACCGCCGGCTTCTACCGTCTCGTCGTCACCTCGATCGCGCCGGGTGGCGCGTTCGTGGTCAGCGCGTCGGCGCTCGATGGTGCGGGTGCGCTGTCCTTCAACTACACGGCCGGCGGCAGCGGTCAGCCCGGCGTGAAGTACGCGACGGGCCTCGACGTGGCCGCGACGGCTGACGGCGGACTGACGGCGACCGGGCTCGCCGCGCTCGCGCCGATCGAGGTGTCCCCGGTGAAGGCGGTGCTCGATCGCCCGACACCGCGGTCGACCGCGTCCGGCACCCCAGACCTCTCGCTCTTCGCGCCGCTGCCGATCATCGGCTTCGCGGCGGGAGCCGATCGCACACCGCAGCCGCTGCCCACGGTCACGGCCAGCCCCCTACCGTCGCTGCCGCTGCCGACACCGACGGTCAGCGTGGTCCCGACGAGCCTCCCCACGGCGCCGCCGGTGGTCATCCCGACGCTGCTGCCGACGCGCGTCCCGACCCTGCCGCCGACGCCGCCGCCGACCGTTCTCCCCACGCCGAGTCCGACGCCGGCGCCCACGCCGACACCGCAGCCGACGCCGACACCGCTGCCCCCGACGCTCAGCGGCGGGCAGGGTGCGCCCGGCGGAACGCTCGCCGTGCTCGGCACGGGATGGCCCGCCGGCGCGCCGATCGTGATCAGGTGGCCCGACGGAGCGCAGATCGGCAGCGCCGACGTGCAGACCGACGGTCGGTTCGCGACGCTCATCCGGATACCGCAGAGCGCGCTGCCTGGGATGACGTACACGATCACGGCGACGGGCGGCGGACTCGAGGCGTCAGCCGACGTGGTCATCGTCGTGGTGTACCGACCGACGTTCACGCTGCTCAATTCGTTCCCGCCGCGCGCGGGAGCTGCCGTCTCCTACGCGGGCGCCGGATGGCCGCCGAACAGCAGCTACACGATCCGCTTCGGGACGACCGCCGTGGCGAGCGGCACGACGAGCGCGACCGGCGCGTTCCCGGCGAACAGCACGTTCACGGTCCCGGCGAACACGCCCCCGGGCACCTACACGGTGACCGCGAGCTCAGGCACGTACAGCGTCGGCGCGCAGCTCACGACGCAGTAGCGACTAGCCCTGCTTCGTCAGGCGCACCGTGTAGACGACGCTGCCACCGCGCCGGAGCGTGACCTGCGCCGTCTGCACGCGGTACCCCAGCTTGAAGAACAACATGTCGTAGCTCACCGTCGGCGCGCCGAGCGGCACGTCGAGCGACCAGCGCCCCTGTTCGTTGGTTCGATAGCTCAGGATCGTCGCGCCCGACGGCTCGTACGTCATCGTCGAGCAGGTAAGGCTGCCGAAGACCACGCACGTGTCGGGTACGGGCTGGAAGGTGCTCCGGTCGA